>JBKJQM010000358.1:0-7667 GCA_046594005.1 Mycobacteriales bacterium | reverse complement strand
CAGACCACCCCGCTCGCCCGCTCCGCAGCGCTGAGCTGGGCGAGCACGTTGTAGGCGCCGCGCACCTTGTAGGACCGGACGACCTGCAGGTCCTCGCGCTTGAGCCAGACCTCGCCGAGGACCCGCGCGGACAGCCGCTCGCTGCGCTGCAGCGGGGTGACCGGGACGACGCCGGCCAGCCGTTGCGCCGCGGCGTCCACGGCGGCGGCGTCGACGGGCTCCATGCCCTCAGTCTGCCTGCCTCGGCTGCTACCCGGCCGCAGCCGGGCTGGCCGCCTGCCCCTTCGGCGAGGGGCCGGTGTCCGTCGGCGGCGACGGGTCGGCAGGGGTCGGCGTCGGCTGCGCCGGCGGCGGAGAGTACGTGTAGGTCTCGACCGGGAGCGGACTCGCCTCGACCGGCGAGGGCGAGGGCGAGGGCGCGGCACTGGGCGATGCGGACGGCGACGGTGACGGGCTCGCGCTGGGCGACGCGGACGGCGTGGCCGACGGGCTGGGGGCGGCCCCGCCGTACTGCGGGGGCGCGAACTGCTCCACGGGCAGCCCCTTCAGCGCAGCCGACATGAAGCGGTTCCAGGTCTTCGCGGGCAGCGAGCCGCCGGTGACCTCGTCGACCCCCGCGAGGTCGCGCAGCGGGACGTCGGGATCGTCCGAGAACAGCGTGACCGCGGTCGCGAGCTGCGGGGTGTAGCCGACGAACCAGGCCGCAGTGTTGCCGCTCGTGGTCCCCGTCTTGCCCGCGGCCGGGCGGCCGGCGAGGCGCGCCCCCCTGCCGGTCCCGCGCTCGACGACCTGCTGCAGCGCGAACGTCGTGTCGTCGGCCGTCGACGTGCGCAGCACCCGCTCGGTGCCGGTCCGCGCCCGGAACAGGGTGCGCCCGTCGGCGCTGCGGACCTCGTCCACGACGTGCGCGGCGGCGTGCTCACCGCGACCGGCCAGGGTGGCGTACGCGACGGCCTGGTCGATCGGGTGGACGGCCGTCACGCCGAGCGAGAACGACGGGAACTGCGAGTCCTTGGTCATGTCGGCAGTGACGCCGAGGGCTGCGGCGGTGGCGGCGACCTGCTGGAGTCCGGTCCGCTCGCCCAGCGGCACGTAGACGGTGTTGACCGAGTGGACGGTCGAGTCGACGAGGTCGATCAAGCCGAACTGCTCGTTGCCGTAGTTCTTCACCTCGTAGTCGCCGAACGTCTGCGGCGACGAGCCGTCCATCGTCTGCTTCAGCGACTGACCGCCCTCCAGTGCGGCGGCCAGGACGTATGGCTTGAAGCTGCTGCCGGCCTGGGCCACGCCCTGCACGGCGTCGTCGAAGGGGCGCGTCACGTAGTCGTCGCCGGCGTAGACCGCGCGCACCTTGCCGGTCAGCGGCTCGACGGCCACCAGCGCGCGGCGCACGCCGTCCGGGGCCTTGTCGCCGCTGACCTCGTGGACAGCCTGCACCGCTGCGGCCTGGGCCTTCTTGTCGTACGTCGTGCGGATGCGCAGGCCGCCCGAGCTGAGCAGCGAGTCCGAGATGCCGTTGCTCTCGAGCTCGTCCTGGACCTGCTGCACGAGGTAGCCCTTCGGCCCGGCGAGGTCCTTGCCGCGGCTCACCGGAGGCTTGGCCTTCGGGTACGCCACCGCGGCGGGGTCCCCGTCGAGCCAGCCCTGGCTCGCCATCCCCTTGACCACGTACGAGAAGCGCGACTGAGCCTGCTCGGGGTGCTTGGCTGGGTCGTAGCCGGTGGGTGAGCGCAGCAGGCTCGCGAGCACGGCGCCCTCGGCGGCGGTCAGGCTCTTGGCGGGCTTGCCGAAGTACGTCTGCGACGCGACCTGGATGCCGTACGCGCCGCGGCCGAAGTAGACCGTGTTCAGGTAGAACTCGAGGACCTCGTCCTTGGAGTACGACCGGTCGAGCTTGGTGGCGATGACGATCTCCTGCAGCTTGCGCCGCAGCGTCCGGTCGCGGGTGAGGAAGGCGTTCTTCACGTACTGCTGGGTGATGGTCGACGCGCCCTGCTCGATGCCGCCGCCGCGCACGTTCGCGACGGCCGCGCGCAGGATCCCCTTGGGGGAGATGCCGGGCTGGGAGTAGAACTCGCGGTCCTCGGCGGCCAGCACGGCGTGCTGCGCCTCGACGCTCACCTGCGAGAGCGGGACGTCGATGCGGTTCTGGGCGCCGATCCGGGCCAGCTCGGACCCGTCCGACCACTGCAGCACAGACACCTGCGCCGCCGCGTCGGCCTTGGGGAGCGGCACGTCGGTGGCGGCGTAGACGGCGCCTGCCGCGACGAGCCCGAGTGCGGTCGCTCCGAGCAGCGCGAGACCGACCGTGCGGCGCCGCGGGAGCCGGCGACGACCGGCGGGGAGTGCCTCCGCCGGCAGGACGGTGGGGTCGGTGGGGTCGGTGGGGTCGGGCTCGTGCACAGCGGCCTCTCAGGGGAGCGAGCGTGGAACAGCACCGACGGGCTCGGCTTACCCAGTGTGACGGGTACTGCACCCTGTGTCGGTCAGCGCCTGCGTCGTGGCGGGACGTGCCGGAAGCGCAGGCCCGAGAGCGCCGGCGGGAGCGGACCCGCGCCACCCTCGGCCGTCCACTGCGCGAGGGCCTCGGTGGCGCGCTCGGTCAGCAGCCCGCCGAGCCAGGTGTCCCGGTCGGCTGCCCGCTCCCCCGGCCGGCGCAGGACGGCGACGTTGCTGCGGTCGCACTCGTCCAGGCAGTCCACGACGCGCAGCTCCACGTCCGGGTGCGCGGCAGTCGCTGCCTCGAGGGCCAGCTGCTGGGCGTCGTGGTCGGTGCGCGGGTGCTTGTCAGGGGTGCCGCAGCAGCAGCCGCGGCAGAGCAGGACGACGGTGGAGGCGCCGCGGGAGCGGCTCACGGCAGTCGGGGGTCGTGGCGCACGGGGTCCAGCATGCCGGAGCCGCGGCCGGGCTCCCTATGCGGCGGCCGACGGCCGGCGGCCGGTGTCCCACACGCCGGTGGTGCCGCAGGCGCAGCGGAACAGCACGTGGATGCCGCGGTCGTCGTTGACGATGCCGAGCACCTGGCCCGGGAAGACGAGCTGCCGGCGTGAGCAGGTCGAGCAGTGGACGTCGAACACATCTCCCCCTCGGGTACGAGCGGCTCGGCGGCCGCGAGCTCCACCGTAGGGACACATCAGCCATCGAGGTAGAGCCAGCTGTCTTGGCGAGCCATAGGCTGAGCCGATGCTGTCACTGCACCAGCTGAGGTGCTTCACCGCGGCCTACGAGCACGGGTCCTTCACGGCGGCGGCCGCGCAGCTCGGCGTCGCCCAGCCGTCGCTGTCCGAGCAGATCAAGCTGCTGGAGCGCAGCGTGGGCGCAGCGCTGTTCACACGTGCGGGTCGGGGGGTGCTCCCCACGGGTGCCGGGCACGCCCTGCGGCCGCACGCCGACCAGGCCCTGGCCGCGGCCGCCTCTGCGCGGGCGGCCGTCGCCTCGGTCACCGCACTGGAGACCGGCACCGTCCGCTTCGGCATCTTCGGGACGGCGCGGCTCTACATGGGCGCCGCCCTGATCAGCGACGTCCTCGAGCGGCACCCGGGGCTGCGCGTCGAGCTTCTCGGGCAGAACTCCGCGGACGTCGTCGAGGAGCTGCGGCGCGGCCGGCTCGAGGCCGCCATGATCTCGCTGCCGGTCGCCGACGACGCCCTGGCCGTGCGGCCGGTCGCCCGCGAGGAGCTCGTCTACGTCAGCGCGCACCCCGAGCGGCTCCGCTCTCCCGTCACGCCCAAGACGCTGGCGGCCGCGGACCTCGTCCTGCCGGAGGCGACGTGGCGCACGCAGGACTCCACCCGCGTCGCGCTCGCCCGCTTCGTCCAGGTGACCGGGCGGTCGCTGCACACGCGGGTCGAGGTCGAGGACGTCGAGACCGCCGTCGAGCTCGTGGAGCGGGGGCGGGTCGACTCGGTGGTGCAGCGCGCCGTGCTCGAGGAGCTCGGCCCGCGGCTGGCGCCCAGCATCGGCTGGGTCTCGTTGCGGCCGCGGCTGTACGACACCGTGGCCGTCGTGCACCGTCGCGACGCGGTGCTGTCGCCAGGTGCGCGGCTGGTCATCGACCTCGCCGTCGAGCGGATCCGCGCGGTGACCGAGCCGCTGCTGGACCGTCAGAGCGTCGTGACGTAGACCGTGTTCGCGGAGGTACCGCCGGTGAGCGGGTTCGGGAAGGGGACGACGTGCGCCGTGCACGTCGAGAAGACCTCCCGGAGGACGGCGACGAACGGCTCGTCCGGCGGGTCGTCCGACCACAGCGCGAAGACCCCGCCGGGGTGCAGCCGGTCGGCCACGCGCTGCAGGCCGGCCTTGTCGTAGAAGGCGGCATGGCTGTCGTGCAGCACGTTGCGCGGCGAGTGGTCGACGTCGAGCAGGACGGCGTGCACCTTCGCGGGGGCGTCCGGCCGGAACGCCGTCCCCTCGGACACGACGGCGAAGAAGTCGCCCTGCACCAGGCGGCAGCGGTCGTCGGCGGTCAGCGCCGCGGAGAGCGGGAGCAGCCCGCGCTCGTGCCACGAGATCACCGCGTCCAGCGCCTCGACCACGTCCAGGGAGCGCACCCGCAGGTCCTCGAGAGCAGCGGCCGCGGTGCAGCCGAGACCCAGACCGCCGACCACCACGTCGATCACGTCGCCGTCGAGGGCGGCCAGGCCGAGCCGGGCGAGCTCCTCCTCGGCGACGACGAACAGGCTGGACATGAGGAACTCCTCGTCGAGCCGCACCTCGTAGACCTCGACCCCGAGAGCCGGGTCCCGCCGGCGCCGCAGGCTGATCTCGCCCATGCGCGTCCGCTGCCAGTCCAGCTCCTCGAAGCGCGCGCTCACCCGTCTGCCCCTCGTCGTGGTCGTCCGGCGGGACGCTAGTCCGCTGGGTAGCGTCGCGACGTGACGTCCCCTGGTCCGGTCGCCCTCGTCGGGAGCGGTGAGTACCTCCCGGTGCTCGAGCACGTGGAGCGCGCCCTGCTGGCCGGCCGCCCACCGCGCTTCGTCCAATTGGCCACGGCCGCATCCCCCGAAGGTCCGGCGTCGGTGTCCCGCTGGCACGAGCTCGGACGGCGGGCGGCCGAGCGGCTCGGGGTGGAGCAGGTCGTGGTCCCGGTCGTCGACCGGGAGACGGCCGACGACGAGCGCCTGGCCGCGCTGGTCGAGGGCGCCGGGCTGGTCTACCTCTCGGGCGGCAACCCGCCGTTCCTCGCCGCGACGCTGCGAGGCACCGCCGTGTGGCGGGCGATCGAGAAGGCCTGGCAGGCAGGCGCTTCGCTGGCCGGCTGCAGCGCGGGGGCCATGGCGCTGACCGACCACGTGCCCGACCTGCGCCACCCGCTGCGCCCGGCGGCGCCCGGCCTCGGCGTCGTGCCGCACCTGCGCGTGCTGCCGCACTTCGACCGCTTCGCCGGGCGGCTGCCCGACCTGCTCCTCACCCGGCTGGTCGACACCCCTGTCGGGGTCACCGTGGTGGGGGTCGACGAGGACACCGCGCTGGTCGGCGGGCCCTCGACGTGGACGGTCGAGGGGCGGCAGTCGGTGTGGGTGCTCACCCATGACGGGCGGACCGAGCACCCGGCGGGCAGCACGCTGGTCACGGCCAGCTAGTCCGAGGGAAGGGCGCCGTGGGCCTTGAGCGCCAGGTGGACCTGGAGCGCCGCGTCCCCCGAGCGCCAGCCCTCGCCGCCCAGCAGGGAGGTGATGCGGGTGAGCCGCTGGTAGAGCGTGTTCACGTGCACGAACAGCTCCGCGGCGGCGCGGGTGTAGTTGCCGCCGGTCTCGTAGAAGACCAGCAGCGTGCGGGCGAGCTCACTGCCCCGGTCCCGGTCGTAGTCCAGCACCGGCCCGACGGTGCGCCGCACGAAGCGGTGGACGTCCGCGCGACCCGCGCCCCCGAGCAGCAGCCCGTAGACGCCCAGGTCGTCGGCACTGGCCGAGTCGCCCGTCCGTCCCAGGGACGCGAGCACCTCGCAGCAGCGGCCCGCCTCCCGGTGCAGCTCCGGCACCGCTCCGGTGCCGGTGGCCGGCCCGGCGGCCCCGACGGTGAACTCGCAGCCGGGGCTGGACGCCAGTGACGTCCGCAGCCGGGCGGCCGCGGCGCTCGGGTCGTCCTCGCGGACGAGGAGCACGAGATCGCCCTGGTGCTGGGCGTACAGCCCCTCTCGCCCGTCCACGGCGAGGGTGCCTGCGCGCAGGGCCGCCGCGCAGCGCTCCGGGTCCGACGGGCGCGCGACGAGCACGACGTACGGCGTCTGGAGGTCCAGCCCGAGGTGTGCCGCGCGCCGGTGCAACCCCTCGGGGTCACGCTGCGGCGACGCCACCAGGTCGTCGATGAGCTCCCCGCGCACCCGTTGCTCGGCCTCAGCGATCGAGCGCTCGCGCAGCTGCAGGAGGGCCGTCACCACCGCCGCCCGCTCGAGCATGCGCACCTCGAGGTCGTCGAGCAGCCGGCCCGCCGACAGCAGCGTCCCGAGGGTCTCCGCACCCGCGAAGACGGGCACGACGGCGACCGGCGTGTCCGCGCCGCCGAGGCGGAGGCTGCGCTGGAGGGTGGCGCGCTCGTCCGAGGGCCCTGCCTCCGGGCCGGGCAGCAGCACCTCGACCAGCTCCGCGGTCCGGTCCGGGTCGCCGACGGCGTGCACCAGCCGGCCCTGGGCGTCGAGCACGGCCAGCTCGCCGCCGAGGATCTCGACGACGACGTCGGCGACCTCCGGGAGCCCGCCGCCGGCGAGCATCACCTCGTTGAGCCGCTCGTGCATGGCGGCCGCGCGCTCGACCTGCTCGCTGTTCGACTGCACCAGGCGGTTCGCCGTCCGGAGCTCCTCCAGGGTGGCCTGCACCTCCGAGAACAGCGACGCGTTCTCGATCGCGATCGCGGCGTGGTCGGCCAGCGAGGACAGCAGCACGGTCTCGTCGCGGCTGAACGGCCGCTGGCGGCGGTTGGCCGCGAAGAGCACGCCGATGACGTGCGGACCGCGGCGCAACGGGACGCCGAGGATGGCGACGAGCCCCTCGCCGGCGACCACGGCGTCGATGCGCTGCGAGAGCCGGTCGTCGGTCGAGTAGTCGGCCGTCGCGTACGGCTCGCACGTCGCCGCGACCAGCCCGCCGAGGCCGGCACCGAGCTGCAGCTCGGTCGACTTGAAGGCATCGGTGCGGATGCCGTCGGTGACGCGCATGAAGGTGAGCCGCCGCGCCTCGTCGTGCAGCATCAGGTAGGCCGCGTCGGTGTCCACGAGCTGCCGGGCGCGGCGCACGATCGCCTGCAGCACGGCGTCCAGGTCCCGCAGCGACGACAGGTCGCCTGCCGTCTCGTAGAGCGCGCTCAGCTCCTGCTCCCGGCGGCGGCGGGCAGCCAGCAGCGCGCGCACCGACAGGGCTGCCCGCACCGCCTCGTGCAGGTCGGGGGCGTCGGCGTCTGCACCGGCCGGGGCGAGGGCGAAGTCCGCCAGCACGGCGTGGAAGTCCTCGAGGGGCGCCTCCTCGGCGAGCAGCGCGAGCAGCCGCGCGAGGGCCGCCGACGAGCTGCCGGGGCGGACCACCTGGGCGGTCACGGCACGTCCTGCAGCACGGGAGCTCCTGGCGGGTGGGGAGAAGACGGGGGAACGCAGCGGCGCCCCGCGCGCGGTGCACGCGGGGCGCCGTGGGCGTGCAGGTCCTAGCTGCTC
This sequence comes from Mycobacteriales bacterium, assembly GCA_046594005.1. Lineage (GTDB taxonomy): Bacteria > Actinomycetota > Actinomycetes > Mycobacteriales > SCTD01 > SCTD01. The sequence continues at coordinate 25 of JBKJQM010000358.1, read as the reverse complement.
GGCAGGCCCGCGACGTCCGGCGACT
>JBKJQM010000340.1:0-9967 GCA_046594005.1 Mycobacteriales bacterium | reverse complement strand
GCGCGCAGCACCGAGTTCAGACCTTCGTCCGCGCAGTAGCGGCCGGAGGCGTCGCGCCGGCGATCGGCCGGATGTCCACCGATCCGCCAGCCGTACGGCGCGCTCGTGCGGTGCACCTCGTAGCCGGCCGCACGGATCTCCTCGACGACCTGCGGGTCCGCCGTCGTGATCGTCGCCGACGTCGTCGTGCCGTCGCCCAGCCAGACGCCGAGGACGTACGGGTCGACCGGCAGGTCGTCGCGCGCCGGGTACTGCACCGGCCCGGCGATCGCGATGTGGTGGTTCCACTCCCGGCCCGTGCGCAACGTGGCTGCGACCTGCTCGGTCGTGCGGCTCGAGCCGGCCGCGCCGCGGACACGGTCGGCCTTGCTGCGCGTCACCCACAGGTGCTGGGCGTCGGCGAGGAACCGCGTCCCGTCCGACAGCAGCACCTCGTAGCAGGCGCGGTCGCGCATCGGGTCGGTGGTCGCGACGACGGTCGTCGGACGGCCGGTCTCGTCGAAGACCTCGTCCCCGACCTCGAGGTGCTCCATGGTCGTCCAGCCCCATGGCGTCGGCACCTCGGTGTCCAGTGCCAGCGCCTTCCCCTCCAGCCGCGACGCCAGGTCGTCGCCGAGCGTGATGACCTCCAGCGTGGACCCGAGCACGAACTCGCCCGGGTGCAGCAGGAACGCCTCGTCGTCGGCCACCTCGACCAGCTCGGTCAGGTCGTCCTGCTGCTCGGCCGGGTCGATGTGGGTGTAGCGGTGGTTGGCGAAGACGCGGAAGTACCGGTCCAGCCGCACGTCGATGCTGCTGGGCTGGACCATCGCCTCGTCGTACGGCGAGAGCGCCATGCGCCCGGACGCGAGGGCCGCCTTGAGGTCACGGTCCGAGAGCAGCATCCGCGGACCCTATCGAGGCGGCCCCGGCCCGGTGCAGGACCTGCGCAGCCCGTCGCGCAGCGGCAGCCCGGGTGGCTCCCGACGAGGGACGTTCCTGCGCCTTCAGAGCACCGCCTGTGGCCGGAAGGGACTACTCGGCGGGCCCCCTGGCTGCGCCGTTCAGCCCCTCCACGTCGGTGGGGTGCATGACGATGCTGGAAGACGTCCCTCCTGCCACCAGAGAGCCCGCCCGCGATGAGCACCGACCTGACCGCGATCGCCGCTGCCCTGCGCGGCATGCCCGGGATCGCGGCTGCCGCCGTCGAGGCGGACGAGGCGGGTGACGTCGGCGCGCTCCGGGTCGTGCTGGACCCCGGGGTCGACGAGATCGAGGCGGCCAGCACGGTCAGCCGCTTCATGCAGGACCACTTCGCCACCGACGTGGCGCCCGAGCAGGTGCACGTCGTCGACGACGTGACCCCGCTGCGACGGGCCGAACCGGCCGAGCCGGTCGTACCGGTGCAGCCGCTGCCGGCGGAGCGCAGCAGCACGCGACCCACCATCGTGCGGACCGGCCACGTCGTCACCGGCTTCGAGGTCACGGCCACCGTCGTGCTGTCCGCCGGCGCCCGGCTGGCCACCGGTGAGGGCCGCACCGCGGCGGGCGAGCAGGGCATGCACCGGGCCATGGCGGGCGCGACGCTGCGGGCGCTCGAGAACCTCCTGCGGGACCGGGCCCGGATCGACCTGGAGCACCTCGAGGTGAGCAGCCCCGGCGGCATCCGCACCGTGCTGGTCAGCCTCACGATGGTCTCGGACCGCGGCACCGAGCGGCTCACCGGGGCGACCACCGTGCGCGAGGACGACGGTCGCGCGGTCGTCCGGGCAACCCTGGACGCCGTCAACCGAAGGCTCGAGACGCTGCTCGCCTGAGCGGGGCTGCACGCGATCGAAACGCAGAGTACTTTTCCGGACACGAACGGTGAGGGGGGATCGGCCGTGCAGCCACCACCCGTCGCGCGCGCGACCGACAGCCTCATCGTCGACGACCACGACCCCGGCGGTGACCGGCTCGCCGGGACCGTCGTCACGGTCCTCACGACGGCCGCGCGCATCGCCGACCTCACCACGCTGCAGCTGACTGCCTCCGGGCGCCCCCGCGTCGCCACGCTGGTGCGCCGCCCGGGCCGCCCGCTGCCCGCGCTGGTCGCGTGGACCACCGCCGTCGAGCCGTGCGCGTGGCACGGCGGGCTGCGCCTGGTCGCCACCGCCCCCAGCGTGGACGCCGGCCGCCGGGCCGCCGTCTCGGACGCCGCCGCCCTGGTCGGCGAACTGCTGGTCGCCGAGGGCCGCCGCGAGGAGGCCGTCTCCCTCGCGGACCGCGCCATCGAGATCGCCGGCCAGGACTCGCTCACCGCTCTCGGCAACCGCTGGACCTGGCGGCGGTCGCTCGACGACGAGACCGCCCGGGCGGTCCGCTACAAGACCCCGACCTCGGTGGTCATCCTCGACCTCGACGGCCTCAAGGACCTCAACGACACCGAGGGGCACGCCGCCGGGGACGCGCAGCTCCGGCGCGCCAGCGACGCGCTGCGGGAGGCCTCACGCGCCGTGGACGTGGTGTGCCGGCTCGGCGGCGACGAGTTCGGCGTGCTCGCGCCGGAGACCGGCATCGACGGTGCCAACCGCCTGGCCAGCCGGCTGCGTGACGCCCTGACCGAGCGCGGCGTGCAGGCGAGCCTCGGGGTCGCGACCAGCGAGGACGGCCGGCTCGACGAGGCCTGGCACGACGCGGACCTCGAGATGTACGCCGCGAAGCGCCTGCGCGCGCAGGACGCCCGCTAGCTCCAGGCGCGACCGAGGGCCACACCCGCCGCCGCCAGCGCCAGGCCGGGACCGACGTGGAGCAGCAGGTCGAGCGCCGCGGTGCGCCGCTGTCCGTCGTCGTACAGCCGCAGCACGTCAGCGGCCAGGGTCGACGCGGTCGTGAAGCCGCCGAGGAAGCCGGTCGCGAGCAGCGCCACCGCGAGCCGGTCGAGCGCGAGCCCGGCGACGACGCCGGCGGCCAGGCTGCCGAGCAGGTTGACCGCGAGCACCCCCCACGGCGGGCGCCCGACGGCCCGGTCGAGCAGCAGGCGGCACACCGCGCCGACCGCCGCACCGACGCAGACGGCCAGCCAGGTCACCTCCGCACCGCCCGCGCGCCGAGCACGGCTGCCCCGAGCAGGGTGACGAGCGAGACCAGGACGTACGCGACCGCCGTTGCCGGCCGCCCGTCGTCGGCCAGCAGCACCGCATCCACGGCGAACCCGGAGAAGGTGGTGAAGGCGCCGAGCAACCCGGTTCCCACCAGCAGGCGCCGCTGCTCCGAGGGGCGGCGTGCGAGCACCCCGAGCAGAGCGGCCAGCGCGAAGGCACCGACGGCGTTCACCAGGACGGTGGACCAGCCCCAGGTCCCCGGCTCGTGCGGGACCAGCCGGGCGACCGCGGCGCGGCCCAGGCCGCCGGCCGCACCTCCCGCGGCCACCAGCAGGACAGCGCGACGCAGGGGCATCGCCCGAGCCTGTCAGCGGCGGGGCAGCCCCGTCATCACCAGGTCGCCGACGCGCCGCGGCAGCCAGGTCAGCGCGAGGACGGGCGTCATCCGCTCCGACGGCACGACGTGACGGCGACCCGCTTCGACGGCGTCGAGCGTCTTGCGGGCGACGTCCTCCGGCTCGGCGAGGGCCGTCAGCCGCAGCCGCAGCATGCGCCCGATGGCGGCCGACGACAGCCGCTCCGCCTCGATGTCGGCGTACATGTCCGTGCGCACCGGGCCGGGCTCGACGAGCGTCGTGCCGACGCCGGTGCCACGCACCTCGAGCCGCAGCCCGGCGTGGAAGTGCGAGAGCCCCGCCTTCGAGGCGGAGTACGGCACGAGCCCCGGCGCGGTCACCGTCGAGAAGCCGGAGGACACGTCGACGACGTGCCCGCGGCCGCGGGCCACCATCCCGGGCAGCACCTGGCGGGCGAGCTCGGCGGGCGCGAGCAGGTTGACCTCGAACAGCCGCGCCATCTGCTCCGCGGTCACCTCGAGCAGCCCGGCCGCCTCGTCGAGCCCGGCGCAGTTGACCAGGACGTCCACGGGCCGCCCGGCCAGGCGCTCCGCCCGCTCGACCAGCCCCTCGCGGGCGGCCCGGTCGGCGAGGTCGCAGGGCAGCGCGTGCCCGCCCAGCGCCTCCGCGGACACGCGCAGGGGCGCCTCGGAGCGGGCGACGAGCGTGACCTCGGCGCCGCGCGCGGCGGCTCCGGAGGCGAGCTGGGCGCCGATGCCGCGGGAGGCACCGGTGACGAGGACATGGGCACCGGAGAGCTTCATGCGCTTGCCCTGCCCGCCGCGGGCGGGGGCTACCCGGTCAGGAGCCGAGCTGGGCCAGGATCCGGCGCAGGTAGGCGGCGCGCGCGTCGGACAGCTCGATCGGCGCCGGCGTCGTGAGCAGCCGGCCGGTGCGGCTGAGGCGGTCGGCCTCGTCGAGGGCGTGCGCGAAGTCGCGGACGATCTCGGCGTCGTCCCGGCGGATGGTCACGGTGACGTCCACCGTCGTCGCGCCGCGGGCCAGGGCCAGCGACACCTGGTGCCGCAGGTCGGCGCGGACCGGGTCCATGGCGGTGGCCGCGGCCAGGACGTTGCGGGCCGTGCGGAGCTGCGCGGCGGGGGCGGTGCCGGCCCCGACGACGAGCGTGAGCTCGCGGACCAGCGCCTCGACCTGCGCCTCGGAGCGGGCGGTGAGCGCGACGTCCAGGTCCGTCAGCACCACCCGTACGCACTCCAGCGCCGGGTCCCCGACCAGGTCGTCGCCCCAGGCCGCGAGCAGGGCGTCGACGTCGATCTCGACAGCCCGGTCCGGACCCTCGGCGAGCAGCTCGAACCACACCACCTTGCCGGGGGTGCCGGGCTCGACGCCCCAGCGATCACCCGAGGCGCTGATGAGCAGCAGCCCCCGGCCGGTGACGGCGGTGGGGTCCAGCATCGAGAACGACGGGCTGACGGGGTTGGCGTCGGACACCTCGGCGCGCAGCACGTCGCCGGTGAGACGCAGCGTGACCTCGATCGGCTCGCGGCCGTGCAGGACGGCGTTGGTGACCAGCTCGGACAGCGCCAGCTCCCCGTCCGGCAGGCGCGCCTCGAACACGGTGCCGGCCACGACCTCGCGGAGCAGCGCCCGGGCGGCGGGGACGGCCTCGGGCACCGGCGTGAGCGGCAGCGAGCGGGCGCGCGTGTTGGGGGTGGTGCCGTCCACTGCCGCGCCTCCGTCCTGGCGGTGCCGCGCCGGTGCGCGGGCACGGGGGTCGCGGGCAGAGGACCCCTTGTGCGCCGTCGTTCCCAGGATCGCGGCCTTCCTCACCTCCGGCGGGGGTGAGAGGTGCGTCACCGGGGGGTCTGCCTGCCGATCGCCGCTGAAACCCGCCGACCGGCCGCTTGCCAAGGTTACCGGTCGGTAGCATCCTGTCGCTACTCACCAGTAACCGTGCCGGCGTCCCGTCGTCGGCGAGCGAGGGAGCGTCCCGGCATGGGCCACTACAAGAGCAACCTGCGCGACATCGAGTTCAACCTGTTCGAGGTGTTCGGCGCCGACGAGGCGCTCGGCCAGGGCCCGTTCGCCGAGCTCGACAAGGACAGCGCCCGCGACGTGCTCAAGGAGGTGGAGCGCCTCGCCTCGACCGACCTGGCGGAGAGCTTCACCGACTCCGACCGCAACCCGCCGGTCTTCGACAAGTCCGCGGGCACCGTCACCATGCCGAAGAGCTTCCTGAAGAGCTACCAGGCCTACGCCGACGGCGGCTGGGACAAGCTCGACCTCCCGACGACGCTGGGCGGCATCGGCGCCCCGCCGTCACTGCGCTGGGCCTGCAACGAGATGGTCCTGGGCGCGAACCCGGCCGTCTACATGTTCGGCTCCGGCGCCGGCTTCGCGGCCATCCTGCACCGCAACGGCACGCAGGAGCAGAAGCGCTTCGCCGAGCTCGCCATCGAGCGGCAGTGGGGCGCCACCATGGTCCTCACCGAGCCCGACGCGGGCTCCGACGTCGGCGCCGGCCGCGCGACCGCGCGCCTGCAGGAGGACGGCAGCTGGCACATCGAGGGCGTCAAGCGCTTCATCACCTCGGCCGAGTGGGACTGGCCGGAGAACATCTTCCACCTCGTCCTGGCCCGCCCCGTGGGCGTCGCGGGCGCCGGCGGCCCGGGCACCAAGGGCCTGTCGCTGTTCCTGGTCAGCAAGCACCACGTGGACCTCGAGACCGGGCAGCTCGGCGGCCGCAACGGCGTCCACGTCACCAACGTCGAGAAGAAGATGGGGCTCAAGGTCTCCACGACCTGCGAGGTCACCTTCGGCGAGCACGAGCCCGCGATCGGCACACTGATCGGCGACGTCCACGACGGCATCGCGCAGATGTTCCAGGTCATCGAGAACGCCCGCATGTTCGTCGGCGCCAAGGCCATCTCGACGCTGTCGACGGGCTACCTCAACGCTCTCGAGTACGCCAAGATCCGCGTCCAGGGCGCCGATCTGACGCAGATGACCGACAAGACGGCGCCGCGCGTGACGATCACGCACCACCCCGACGTCCGGCTGATGCTCATGCGCCAGAAGGCCTGGGCCGAGGGCCTGCGTGCGCTGGTCTTCTACACCGCCAGCCAGCAGGACCGCGTCGAGCTGACCACCGCCGCGGGCGAGGTCGACGACATGGCCGTCCGGCTCAACGACCTGCTCCTGCCGATCGTCAAGGGCTACGGCTCGGAGAAGGCCTACGAGCTGCTCGCCACGTCGCTGCAGGTCTTCGGCGGCTCGGGCTTCACGCAGGACTACCCGATCGAGCAGTACATCCGCGACTCCAAGATCGACACGCTGTACGAGGGCACCACGTCGATCCAGGGCATGGACTTCTTCTTCCGCAAGATCGTGCGGGACAAGGGCGCTGCGCTCACCAAGCTGCTCGCCGACATCCAGGAGTTCACCAAGGCCGACGCCGGCGACTCGCTGACCAAGGAGCGCGAGCTGCTGGCGACGGCCCTCGAGGACGTCCAGGCCATGAACGGCCACCTGGTCAACGACCTGATGTCCGCGGCCGAGCAGGTCGAGAACATCTACAAGGTCGGACTCAACACCACCCGCCTGCTCATGAGCTGCGGCGACCTGGTCGTCTCGTGGCTGCTGCTGCGCCAGGCGGCCGTCGCCCTCGACAAGCTCCCGACGGCATCCGCCCGCGACACGGCGTTCTACGAGGGCAAGGTCGCGGCTGCCCGCTGGTTCGCCTCCTCGGTCCTGCCGGAGCTCACCGCCAAGCGCGCCGTCACCGAGGGGACCGACCTGTCCCTCATGCAGCTGGACGAGGCCGCCTTCTAGCTCCCTGCAGCTCCGTCAGGGCCGGTCACCGCACCCGCGGTGGCCGGCCCTGCGGCGTACGGGGACGTGATCCGCGCCGCAGCGGCCCGCGAACTTCCGGACACCGGTGCACAGAACCGGACACGCTCGCACTCTCACCCGAACGGCCGGGTGTCGCCCTCCACGCGCCGGGTAGACCGGCTTCAGCGCGGCACACCGGTGCCGCTCGACCCTGGAGGAACCATGGGCATCGGTGCCAGCATCACCCTCATCGCCCTCGGGGCGATCTTGACGTTCGCACTCGGGGACAACCAGATCGGCACGCTGAACGTCGACACCGTCGGCATCATCCTCATGGTCGCGGGCGCCATCGGCCTGCTGCTCACCATGCTGGTCTTCGGTCGCCGTGACCGCGTCGTCGGCGGCGTCGCCGAGGAGCGCGTCGTCACCCGCGAGCGCGACGTCTACTAGACCCCGAACGTCTGAAGCCCCGCCTCTCCCCAGAGGCGGGGCTTCGTCGTGTCAGGGGCCCGCGGGCCCGCGCAGGACCAGGCCCAGCCGTGCGGGAGCGCCGTCGACCAGGCGCACCGGGATGCCCCAGTCCTGCTGCGTGATGTGGCACGCCGGGTGCTCCACTCCCTCATCGCAGGACGCCGCGGTGCCGGCCACGTGCAGGACGCCCTCGGAGCCGGCGAGCACCAGCGTGCGCGACAGGCCGCTGCCGCTGCCCCCGCCGCTGACCAGCAGCTCCGGTGGTGACGCGCTGACGACCAGGCGCGTCGCCTGCCCGTCCCGTTCGTCGAGGTGCTGACCGGGCGGCGGCTCGAACACGACGTGGAGCTCGACCTCCCCCGGGGCGACGTCGGTGACCGGCCGTGACGTGGACTGCGCGCCGCCGCGGACGCGGGCCATCGCCCCGGGCGCGACGGGGCGCTCGAGGCGGTGGGCGGCACTGGCGACGACGACGAGCTCCCCGTCGACGACGACAGCGCCACCGGGCTCCGCGACGTCCGTCGCCAGCGTGCTCACCTCGCCGGTCGCCGGGTCGTACCGCCGCACCGCGCCGTTGTAGGTGTCGCAGACGGCGAGGCTCCCGTCCGGCAGCAGCGCGACCCCGAGCGGGTGCTGGAGCAGCGCCTCGGCGGCCGGGCCGTCCACGTGGCCGAAGTCGAACAGCCCGCTGCCGACGGCGGTCCCGACCTGCCCGTCGCGGTACCACCGCAGGGCACTGGTCTCCGCGTCGGCGAACCACAGGCGCTCGCCGTCGGAGACCAGCCCGCTCGGCTGCGCGAGGTAGGCGGCCGTCGCGTCACCGTCGCGCAGTCCCTCGCCGGTCGTGCCTGCCAGGACCCGGATCGTCCCGGCCGGGGACAGCGCCCACAGCTGATGGGTGCCGGCCATCGCCAGCACCACGTCGCCGTCGTGCTCGGCCAGGTCCCACGGCGTGGACAGGTCCACCTCGAGGGCCGGCCCGCTCGTCGCGGCGCCCGGGCGCCACACCCGGCCGGTACCGGCGACGGTGACGAGCGCACCGGTGTCGAGGTCCAGCCGGCGTACGACGTGGTTGGCGGTGTCCGCGACCAGCACCCTCCCGTCGGCCGTCACCAGCACGCCCTGCGGCTCGGCCAGCTGCGGCTGCGCGCCGTCGACGAGTCCGCGCTGCCCGGTGCCGTACCGCGCGAGCTCGGTCTCGCCGTCCGCCGCCATGACCACGAGCTGGTGGTGGGCGGTGTCGCTGACCAGCAGCCGGCCGCCGGGCAGCAGGGCCACCTTGCCCGGAAAGCGCAGGGCCGAGACCGCCTGCGGCGGCGCGACGTACGACGCACCCGCCCGGCGCAGCGTGCCCTTGGCCTCGTGCTCCTCGACGAGCTGCTCGACGAGCCGCGCCAGCCCCTCTCCGTGGCCCTCGCCCGAGGCGACGTGCACGAGGTAGCCCTCGGGGTCGACCACGCACAGCGTCGGCCAGGCGCGGACGGCGTACTGCGACCAGGTCCGCAGCTCGGGGTCGTCCAGCACCGGGTGGTACACCTCGTACCGCTCGACCGCCGCCACCACCGCGTCGTGGTCGGCCTCGTGGGCGAACTTGGGCGAGTGCACGCCGATCACGTCCAGGACGTCGGCGAAGCGCTCCTCGAGCGGTCGCAGCTCGTCCAGGACGTGCAGGCAGTTCACGCAGCAGAAGGTCCAGAAGTCCAGGACCACGATCCGGCCGCGCAGGTCCGCGAGCCGCAGCTCACGGCCCCCGGTGCCGATCCAGCCGCCGGATCCCTCGAGCTCGGGAGCGCGCACTCGTGCCATGCGCACAGTCTCGCGGACGGGGCCCGACACGCAGACGGGCCGGTGCCGGCGTCCGCGTCGTCGCGGTACCGGCCCGGCCCGGGCGGCTCGAGCTGTCGTGCAGGGGAGCGGACTAGCGGTTCTGCAGGAGGAGGAGCTCCTCGCGGCTGCTGCGGGTCGGCGCCGATCGCAGGGCGCGTGCGATGTCGCTGCTGGTGCGCTTGCTGCTGTTGCTGGAACGGCCGCGGATCTTGCTGATCATGCTCATGTCGACCCCTTCGTCGATGCGTGCTGGACACCTGTCTCAACACCAGCGTCGGGGCCTTTTGCTCCTGACAGGAGCCGTGTGGACGGTGATCTCCCTCTCACCCGGGAGGACGTCCGGATCAGCTCTCGAAGTACCGCCGCGGGACGTCGACCAGCATCGTGTCGACCTGCTCCTGCGTGACGCCGTGCTCCAGC
>JBKJQM010000326.1:0-17170 GCA_046594005.1 Mycobacteriales bacterium | reverse complement strand
CCACGGCGCCTTCGGGGCGCTGGCGTTCGGCATCGGCACCAGCGAGGTCGGGCACGTCCTCGCCACCCAGAGCCTGCCGCTGGTGCGGCCCAGGACGATGGCTGTCACGGTCGAGGGCTCGCTGCAGCCTGGCGTGACCGCGAAGGACCTCGTCCTCGCCTTGATCACCCAGGTCGGTACCGGCGGGGGCCAGGGCCACGTCGTGGAGTACCGCGGCGCGGCCATCCGCGCGCTCTCGATGGAGGGCAGGATGACGGTCTGCAACATGAGCATCGAGTGGGGTGCGCGCGCTGGGATGATCGCGCCGGACGAGACGACGTACGCCTACTTGCAGGGCCGCGACCACGCGCCGAAGGGCGCCGACTGGGACGCCGCCGTCGAGGCCTGGAACGCCCTGGCCACCGACGAGGACGCCGTCTACGACCAGTCGGTCGTCCTCGACGCGAGCGCCGTGACGCCCTTCGTCACCTGGGGGACGAACCCCGCTCAGGGTGTCGCGCTCGGCGACACCGTCCCGGACCCGGCGTCGCTGCCCGCGGGTGGCGAGCGCGAGGCCGCGGAGCGCGCGCTGCAGTACATGGGCCTCACCGCCGGCACGCCGATGCGCGAGATCGCCGTGGACACAGTGTTCTTGGGCTCCTGCACCAACGGCCGCATGGAGGACCTGCGGGCCGCCGCAGCCGTCGTCAAGGGCCGCAAGGTCGCCAAGGGCATACGCGCGATGGTCGTCCCGGGCTCCATGCTCGTGAAGCTGCAGGCCGAGCAGGAGGGTCTCGACGTCGTGTTCCGCGACGCCGGCTTCGACTGGCGCAACGCCGGCTGCTCGATGTGCCTCGGCATGAACCCCGACACCCTCTCGCCGGGCGAGCGCTCCGCCTCGACCTCGAACCGCAACTTCGAGGGCCGTCAGGGCCGGGGCGGGCGCACGCACCTGGTCAGCCCCGAGGTCGCCGCCGCGACCGCCATCACCGGTCGCCTCTCGGCGCCCGCCGACCTCCAGGAGGCCTGACATGCAGGCGTTCACGACCCACACCGGGCGCGCCGTGCCGCTGCGCCGCAGCGACGTCGACACCGACCAGATCATCCCGAGCGACTGGCTCAAGCGCGTCGAGCGGACCGGCTTCGGCGCCGGGCTGTTCAGCGAGTGGCGCGAGGACCCGTCGTTCGTGCTGTCGCAGCCGCAGTACGCCGGGGCCAGCGTCCTCGTGGCGGGCGAGAACTTCGGCACCGGCTCGTCGCGCGAGCACGCGGTCTGGGCCCTGCAGGACTTCGGCTTCCGGGCTGTGGTGAGCCCCCGGTTCGCCGACATCTTCCGCAGCAACGCCCTCAAGGGCGGCCTGGTCCCGGTGCAGCTCACGGCCGAGCAGGTCGAGGCGCTGCAGGCCCTGGTCGAGACCGATCCGACCGTCGAGGTGACCGTCGACCTGCACCGGCGCGAGCTGCGGGCGGGCGACCTGGTGGCGGACTTCCCCCTCGACGACTTCACCCGCTGGCGCCTGATGGAGGGCCTGGACGACATCGGACTCACCCTGACCCACGAGCCCGACATCTCGACGTACGAAGCGGATCGGCCGTCCTTCCTGCCGCGGGCGACCCTCGGAGGATGACCGAGGACCTGCACGTCGAGCTTGCTCGACGGCTGCGCGATGCGCACCGCCGGGTGGGCTCGCTGGAGGCCACGGACGACCAGAAGGCCCGTGTGGCAAGGAGACTCATCGCCCTGACCGATGCGTCCAAGCGTGACGTCGCACGCGCGTCTGCCCGCCTGGACGCCCTGCTGGCGGACCTGGACGCGGGCCGGCTGCCCGTCGCAGGTCAGGACGACGAGCAGCTCTGAGCCCCTGAACCGCCTGCGACACAAGAAGTCCCGACGTCGAGGTCGTTGTGGTGATCGCTCCGTAGCCCTACCGTTCGCGCCCAAGGGGCACGGAGCCTCGCCGTCCAGCGAAGGGTCACGTCGTGAACAAGTCCGAGCTGATCGAGGTACTCACCGACAAGCTGGGTGACCGCAAGCAGGCCACCGCCGCTGTCGAGGGCGTCGTCGACGCCATCACCCGCGCCGTGGCCAAGGGCGAGAAGGTCGGCATCTCCGGCTTCGGCGTCTTCGAGCGCGTCGACCGGGCCGCCCGCACCGCCCGCAACCCCGCGACCGGCGCCGCCGTGAAGCTGAAGAAGACCTCGGTGCCGAAGTTCCGCCCTGGCCAGGGCTTCAAGGACATCGTCAGCGGTGCCAAGAAGGTCAGCAACACCACGTCCTCCCGTGCCGTGACGGCACGAGCCGGCGTCGCCCGCGCAGCCTCCGCAGGCACCGCCGCCGCGAAGTCCGCTGCCAAGGCGCCCGCGAAGGCGGCCGCCCGGGCCACCACCGCCGCCGCGGGCCCGGCCAAGAGCGCTGCCAAGGCCACCGCCAGCAAGGCGACGGCCGCGGCCAAGGCCCCCGCCAAGGCTGCGGCCAAGGCGACCGCGACCAAGGCGCCGGCCAAGGCGGCCACCAAGGCTCCGGCGAAGTCCGCCGCCCGCACGACGGCGGCCAAGGCGCCGTCGAAGGCCGCCGCCGGCAGGACGCTGGCCAAGGACTCGTCGTCCACGCCGGCGAAGAAGACCGCCGCGAAGACGCTGGCCAGCAAGGCTCCGGCCAAGACCGCCAGCAAGGCGCCGGCGAAGGCCGCGGTGAAGTCGGCGGCCAAGGCCCCGGCCAAGACAGCCGCGAAGGCTCCCGCGAAGAAGGCTCCGGCCAAGAAGTCCTCGCGCTGACCTGATCGACCACCCGATGGGACTCCGGCGAGACGCCGGGGCCCCTTCGGCGTGCGGGGAACCGCCTGCGCTACCGCCTGATGCGATCGGTGTGGTCGGCGTCGACCAGGCGCCCGTCGGCGAAGCTCAGCGCCCACAGGCTGCCCTTGTGCGCCGCGACGTCCTGCAGACCCAGCCCCCCTGCCCCCGCCAGGTCCTCCACCGCCTCCGGGATCGCCCCGCCCTGGCTGCACACCACGACCGTCCGGCCGGCCGCACCGAGCTCGCGCAGCCGACCGGGCAGCCGCGGCGAGCGCCCCTCCGACAGCGAGTCGTCCACGACGACGGGCAGGTCCAGGCGCGCGGCCACCGGGCGCACCGTGTCGAGGCACCGCAGCGCCGGCGCGCTCAGCACCGAGACCGGGCCCCACAGCGGCAGCACTTCGGCGAGCGCGGCAGCCTGCTCGCGGCCGACGTCGTCGAGCGGACGCTGGTCGTCGTCGCCGGTCCACTGGTCGCGGTCGCCGGCCCGCCCGTGGCGGACGAGCAGGACGGTGGACGTCTCGGGTGTGCAGGCCGAGAACTGCTGCAGCACAGCGACATCGCTGCCCGCGGTCACGAGCGACGCCGCCTGCGCGACGGGTAGCCACTGCAGCGCGTCGGTCTCGTCGCCGGGCTCGAAGCACCCGCTCACCGCCCGCATCGCCCACCAGCGCACCGTCTTCGGGCTCTCTGGGACGCGGTAGCGGCTGACACCGAGGGACCGGCCCACCTCGACGCTGAAGCCGGTCTCCTCCCCGACCTCGCGAACGGCGCCGGCGACCCACGGCTCAGCCGGGTCGAGCTTCCCCTTGGGCAGCGACCAGTCGTCGTACCGGGGGCGGTGAACGACGGCCACCTGCACGCCCGCCTCGCCGCGGCGCCACAGGACTCCGCCGGCCGCCTCGACCGCGGTCACCCCGAGGTGCGCTCGCCGCTGCGCCGCATGAGGTCGGTCTGCATGTCCCGCCACGGCTCCCCGGCGAGCGGACGCTGCTCCCAGCAGCCGTCCGGCTGCAGTCGCCAGTGGCGGGTGGTGGCAGCCATGGCACGGTCCAGGATGCCGTCGATCTGCTTCTGCACCACCGGGTCCTTCATCCGCACGAGGGTCTCGACGCGGCGGTCGAGGTTGCGGTGCATGAGGTCGGCGCTGCCCAGCCAGTGCTCGACCTCGCCGCCGGCGGGGTCGCCGAACACCATGAGGCGCGAGTGCTCCAGGAAGCGCCCCACGATGCTGCGGACCTCGATGGTCTCGGACAGCCCCGGAACGCCCGGCCGCAACGAGCAGATCCCGCGGACCACGAGCTCGACCGGCACCCCGGCCTGGCTGGCGCGGTACAGCGCGTCGATGACCGCTTCGTCGACGATGCTGTTGGCCTTGAGACGGACTCGTGACGGCTCGCCTGCGCGAGCGAGCTCGGCCTGGCTTGCGATCCGCTCGACCAGCCCGGCCCGCACGCCGTGCGGGGCCACGAGCAGCGTCCGGTAGCGCGTCTGGCGGCTGTAGCCGGTCAGCGTGTTGAACAGGTCCGTCAGGTCGGCGCCCACCTCCGGGTCGGCGGTCAGCAGGCCGAGGTCCTCGTACACGCGGGCGGTCTTGGGGTTGTAGTTGCCCGTGCCGATGTGCGCGTAGCGCCGCAGCTGGCCCTTCTCCTGCCGCACGACCAGCGAGGTCTTGCAGTGCGTCTTGAGCCCCACCAGCCCGTAGACCACGTGGCAGCCGGCCTTCTCGAGCTCGCGCGCCCAGCGGATGTTGGCCTGCTCGTCGAACCTCGCGGTGATCTCCACCAGCACCACGACCTGCTTGCCGGCCTGCGCCGCGTCGACCAGCGCGTCGACGATCGGCGAGTCACCGGAGGTGCGGTACAGCGTCTGCTTGATGGCCAGCACGTGCGGATCCGCGGCGGCCTGCTCGATGAAGCGCTGGACGCTGGTGGCGAAGGACTCGTACGGGTGGTGCACCAGCACGTCGCCCTCGCGCAGGGCCCCGAAGACGTCGGTGGCCTTCTCGCCCTCGACCAGGCGCGGGTGGGTCGACGGGACGAACGGGTCCTCCTTGAGGTCCGGCCGGTCCTCGTCGTACAGCTGCCACAGCGACGCCAGGTCGAGCAGCCCCGGCACCTGGACGACGTCGTCGGCGGAGATCTCGAGCTCGCGGACCAGCAGGTCCAGGACGTGGTCGTCCATGTCGCCGCCGACCTCGAGCCGCACCGCCGGCCCGAAGCGGCGACGCGCCAGCTCGCGCTCGAGCGCCTGCAACAGGTCCTCGTCGCGGTCCTCCTCGACCTCGACGTCGGCGTTGCGGGTGACGCGGAACGTGTGGTGCGCGGTGACCTCGAGGCCCGGGAACAGCTGCGGCAGGTGGATGCCGATCAGCTCCTCGAGCGGCAGCCAGGCGGTGGCTCCGGCGCGGCGCACCGGCACGAAGCGCTTGACGTTGTTGGGGACCTTGACCCGCGCGAAGTGCTCGTTGCCGGTGACCGGGTCGCGCACCAGCACGGCGAGGTTCAGCGACAGGCCGCTGATGTAGGGGAAGGGGTGCGCCGGGTCGACGGCCAGCGGCGTCAGCACGGGGAAGACCTGCGACCGGAAGTAGTCGTGCAGCGGCGCCTGCTCCTCGGGCGGCAGGTCGTTCCAGAGCACCAGGCGGATGCCCTCGGCGTCGAGCGCCGGCCGCACCTCCTCGAGGAAGATGCGCGCGTGCTCGGACGCTAGCTCCTGCGCGCGCCGCGAGATGACCTCGAGCTGCTCGCGCGCACCCATGCCGTCTGCCCCGCGCACGCCGAGCCCCATGCTCTGCCGCCGCTTCAACCCCGCGACCCGCACCATGTAGAACTCGTCGAGGTTGCTCGCGAAGATGGCGAGGAACTTGGCCCGTTCGAGCAGCGGCGCGGTGCGGTCCGCCGACAGCGCGAGCACCCGGGCGTTGAAGTCGAGCCAGCTGACCTCGCGGTTGAGGAAGCGGCCCTCCGGCAGGGTCGGGTCGGTGTCCGCGGGCGCCGACGTGACCTGCTCCAGCATCGAGTCGTCGGCGGTCTCCGGACGCGGCCCGGACGGCTGCAGCTCGATGCTCACGCGTCCATCGTGCACCGCTCAGGTGAACAGCGGGCCGGCCACCTCCGCGGTACGCCTCCCGACGCCGAGCGCCAGGGCCCGCCGCAGGTCGTCGGGCGTGTCGACGTCGCGCCGCAGCGCGGGGGTCCCCGGCAGCTCGACGGCGCCGGAGTCCAGGTGCCGGCGCCGGGACCCGCCGCCGTACAGCGGACGCAGCGCCACTCCGGGCGCGGCCGCCAGCAGCGTCGTCCCGCTCGCGTCGGCGTCGCTCACGAAGGCGCGTCCGCCGGCGGCGACGGACGCCAGGGCGGCCGCGAGGTCCTGCTCCCGCAGCGCGGGCAGGTCCGACGACAGCGTCGCCACACCGCAGTCCCCGCACTCGGCCCGCAGCAGCTCCGCGCCGTGCGCGAGCGCGGGGTTGAGGCCGTCGTCGGGGGAGTCGGGCGCGACCCGCGCTCCCAGCGCGTGCAGCGTCGTCGCTGCCAGGGCATCGTCGGTGACGACCAGCACCCGGGCGACCACCTCGCACCGCAGGGCTGCGGTGACGACGTCGACGGCGAACGCCAGCGCCAGGTCCTGACGGGTGCGGTCGCCGTAGGCCGCCAGGCGGCTCTTGGCCACCGCCAGCCGCTTCACCGGCACCACGACGGCCCAGGAGGTGACGTCGTCCGGGGGCACGACGTGGGAGTCTCGCAGGTGGGCGAGCGCAGGCGCGTCCCGAGGAGGTGGACGTGAGGCAGCGCGGACGGATCGGGCCCTGGTACCGGTTGGCGATCGGCATCCTGAAGCCGCCCTGCCTGCTGCTCACGACGCGCGAGTCGACCGGCGTCGAGCTCGTCCCAGCCGGCGGGATCATCCTGGCGTCCAACCACATCTCGCACGCCGACCCGATCGCGCTCGCCGACTTCCTGCTCTACGACGTCGGGCGCGCACCGCGTTTCATGGCCAAGCGCGAGCTGTTCCGCGGCAACGGCCTCGTCGGACGGGTCATGCGGGGCGCCGACCAGATCCCGGTGGACCGCAAGGCGCCGAACGCCTCCAAGGCGCTCGAGCCGGCGGTGGAGGCGCTGCGCCGCGGCGAGATGATCACGATCTACCCCGAGGGCACCGTCAGCCGGGATCCCGACAAGTGGCCGATGTACGCGCGCACCGGGGTGGCGCGCCTGGCCCTGCTGTCCGGCGCCCCGGTCGTGCCGGTCGCGCAGTGGGGCGCCCAGGAGATCCACGACACCTACCGCAACGCGGGCCTGCACCTGCTGCCGCGCCACCGGATGCGCTTCCGCGTCGGGCCGCCCGTCGACCTGTCGGCCTGGGCGGGCCGTGAGCCGACGGCGGAGGTCCTGCGCGAGGCGACCGACGCGGTCATGGACGCCATCACCGCCGAGCTCGAGGTGCTGCGCGGGGAGAAGGCACCTGCGCGCCGGTTCGACCCCCGCCCGGGCGCCGCAGAGAAGAGGACCGCGTGACGCGCGCTGCCGTTCTGGGATCCGGGTCCTGGGGGACCGCCTTCGGCAAGGTGCTCGCCGACGCCGGCACCGACGTGGTCCTGTGGGCCCGGCGGCCCGAGCTCGCCGCTGCCGTGCGCGACACCCACGAGAACCCCGACTACCTGCCGGGCATCGCCCTTCCCGAGCGGATGACCGCGACGGCCGACGCCGCGGAAGCCGTTGCGGGTGCGGACTTCGTGGTGCTCGCGGTCCCGTCGCAGAGCCTGCGCGACAACCTGCAGGCCGTCGCCCGTCACCTGACGCCGGACTCGGTGCTCGTGAGCCTCATGAAGGGCGTCGAGCTCGGCACGACCAAGCGGATGAGCGAGGTCGTGTGCGAGGTCGCCGACGTGCCCGCCACCCGGGTCGCCGTCGTGACCGGGCCCAACCTCGCCAAGGAGATCGCCGCCGGTCAGCCGGCCGCCACGGTGGTCGCCTGCTCGGACAGCGACGCAGCGGAGCGCCTCCAGGCCGCCTGCATGACGGCCTACTTCCGGCCGTACACCAATCCCGACGTCGTGGGCTGCGAGCTCGGCGGCGCCGTCAAGAACGTCATCGCCCTCGCGACCGGCATGGCTGAGGGCATGGGCTTCGGTGACAACACCAAGGCCTCGCTCATCACCCGGGGGCTCGCCGAGACGGCGCGCCTCGGCATGGCGCTGGGCGCCGACCCCATGACCTTCGCCGGGCTGGCCGGCCTGGGCGACCTCGTCGCGACCTGCACGTCGCCCCTGTCCCGCAACCGCACCTTCGGCGAGAAGCTCGGCAGGGGAGCCACTCTCGAGCAGCTGCTCGGCCAGAAGCAGCAGACGGCCGAAGGCGTCAAGTCCTGCCGGTCCATCCTCGACCTGGCCCGCAAGCACGACGTCGACATGCCCATCACCGAGCAGGTCGTCGCGGTCGTCCACGAGGGCAAGACGCCCGCCGAGATGGTGCGCGCGCTGATGAGCCGGGAGGCCAAGAGCGAATGAGCGGGGAGGGCACCCGCGCGGTCCACGCACCGCCCGCACCGCGACCGGACCAGGTCCCGCTCGGCCTGCCTGTCTACCGGACCGCGGCGTTCTCGTTCTCCTCGGCGCAGGAGTACGCCGACGTGCTGGCCGGCCGGATGCAGGGCTACGCCTACACCCGCACCGACAACCCGACGTCCGACGCCTTCGCCTCCGCGGTCGCGGCCCTGGAGGGCGTGAACGTCGACGCGGAGGTCGTCGGACAGCCGTTCGCCTCCGGCATGGCCGCCATCTCCACGGTCCTCATGACGTTGACGGCGGCCGGCGCCCACGTCGTCGTGCCGCGCGAGGTCTACGGCGGGACGTACGGCCTGCTCACGACCGTCCTGTCGCGGTTCGGGGTCACGGCGACCTTCGTCGACGGCACCGACCTCGACGCCGTCCGCGCCGCGGTCCGGCCCGAGACCACCGTCCTGTGGGGTGAGACGCTCGCCAACCCGACGATGTCGGTGACCGACCTCCCGGGCCTGTCGAGCATCGCGCGCGAGGCCGGCATCCCGTTCGTCGTCGACTCGACCTTCGCCTCACCGGCCGTCTGCCGTCCGCTGGAGCACGGCGTCGACCTGGTCGTGCACTCGGCGACCAAGTACATCGGCGGGCACAGCGACGCCACGGGCGGCGTCGTGGTCGGCTCCCCGGAGCTGCTCGCGCGGGTGCGCCACGACCGCATCGACCTCGGCGGGGTCCTGTCCCCGGACGAGGCCTTCCTGCTGCACCGCGGCCTCGCGACGCTGCCCCTGCGGGTGGAGCGGCACTGCAGCAACGCGCTGGCCGTCGCGACAGCGCTCCAGGACCACCCGGCGGTCGAGCAGGTCTGCTACCCGGGACTCGCGACCCACCGCGACCACGCCCTGGCCGGGAAGCTGTTCGACGCGGGCCGCTACGGCGCCGTCGTCACCGTCACCCCGCGCGGCGGTCGCGAGGCCGGCATGGCGCTGTGCGATGCCCTGCGCCTGGTCAGCATCGCCACGTCGCTGGGTGGCACCCACTCCAAGGCCGGTCACATCGCCACGACCTCGCACCGCCAGCTCGACGACGCGGCGCTGGCAGCGGCCGGCATCGGACCCGCGTCCGTCCGCATCAGCGTCGGCCTCGAGGACGCCGACGACGTCGTCGCCGACCTCGTCCAGGCCCTGGACGCGCTGCCCTCAGCCTGATCGAGGTGTGAGCCGGCCGCCGAACGCGCAGGGTGAGGGCATGGACGCCTTCGACGTCGTCGTGCTCGGGGCCGGCTCCGCCGGCGAGAGCATCGCGACCACCCTCGCCGGCAAGGGCAAGACCGTGGCGCTCGTCGAGCAGCTGCGGGTGGGCGGGGAGTGCCCGTACGTCGCCTGCATGCCCAGCAAGGCGATGCTCCGCAGCGCGCAGGCCCGCGACGAGACCCGCCGGCTGCAGGAGCTCGCGGGCGCGTCGTCCGCCCCGCCGCTCGACAGCGACGAGGACGCCTTCGCGGCAGCGGTCGCCCGGCGGGACGACGTCGCCGAGCACCTCGACGACAGCGGCGCAGCCGACGAGCTGGCGCAGGCGGGCGTCGTCCTCGTCCGTGGCTCGGGGCGCATCACCGGGCACGGCACCGTCGAGGTCGACGGCCGCGAGCTGGGCTGGACCGACCTCGTCCTCGCCACCGGCTCGTCGCCGATCCTGCCCCCGGTCGACGGTCTCGACGACGTGCCCACGTGGACCAGCGACGAGGCGCTCTCGGCGCACGAGCGCCCGGGATCGCTGTTCGTCCTCGGTGGAGGTGCGGTCGGCTGCGAGCTGAGCCAGGTGCACGCCCGGTTCGGTACGCGCGTCGTCCTCGCCGACAGCGGCACCCAGCTGCTCGGTCGCGAGGAGACCAGCATCGCGGAGCTCCTGGAGCGGGCGCTGCGGGCCGACGGCATCGACGTGCGCCTGGGCGTCGAGCTGGAGCGCGCCGAACCGCACGGCGCCGGGGCGCGGCTGCACCTGTCGGACGGCTCCTCCGTCGACGTCGACCGGGTGCTCGTCGCCACCGGTCGGCAGCCGACGACGGACGGGATCGGCCTGGAGGCGCTCGGGATCGAGACCGGTGACAAGGGCGAGGTGGTGGTCGACGACCGGTGCCAAGTGGTCGGTCAGGACCACGTCTGGGCCGCCGGTGACATCACCGCGACGGCGCCGTACACGCACACCGCGAACTACCAGGCGCGCATCGTGTCGGCGAACCTGCTGGGCGGTCACCGCACCGCCGACTACCGCGCTGTACCCCGGGCCGTCTACACCGAGCCCGCGGTGGCCAGCGTCGGCATGGACGCGAAGACCGCTCAGGCACAAGGCATCTCGGCCACCACCGCCGTCATGGACGTCGGTGAGACAGCACGCGCAGCCACCGAGGGCGCCGGCGGCGGGCGGCTGGTCCTGACGGCTGCGGACGGCGTCCTCATCGGTGCCGCCGCCATCGGTCCCCGCGCCGACGAGTGGCTGTCGGAGGCCACGCTGGCCATCCGCGCGAAGGTCTCGCTCGCCGTCCTGGCCGACGTCGTGCACGCCTTCCCGACCTTCGGTGAGGCGTACGAGCCACCCCTGCGTGAGCTGGCCGGCCTCGAGGTCAGAGGGCCTGGTCCCCGATAGGGTCGCCGCGTGAGTCGCACCCGCCTGGCCGTCGTGTTCGGAGGCCGCAGCACCGAGCACGCCATCTCCTGCGTCAGCGCCGGGAGCATCCTGGCCGCGGTCGACCGCGACCGCTACGACGTCGTCGCCGTCGGCATCACGCAGGAGGGCCGTTGGGTCCTTGCCGCGGACGACCCGGCTCAGCTCGCGCTGTCGGGGCGGGAGCTGCCGTCGGTGAAGGACGGCCAGGCGATCGCCCTGCCCGGGGACCCGACCAGCGGCGGCCTCGTGCCGCTCGAGGACGGACCGGGCGTGCTCGGCGCCGTGGACGTCGTCTTCCCGGTGCTGCACGGGCCCTACGGCGAGGACGGCACCCTGCAGGGCCTGCTGGAGCTGGCCGGCGTGCCGTACGTCGGGAGCGGCGTGCTCGCCAGCGCCGCCGCCATGGACAAGACCGTCGCCCGCATCCTGCTGTCGGCAGCGGGCATCGCCGTGACGCCCGCCGTGACGGTGCGGAGCACCCGCTGGGAGCACGACCAGGACGGCGTCGTCGACGAGGTGCGCGCCCTCGGGCTGCCCGTCTTCGTCAAGCCCGCCCGTGGCGGGTCGAGCATCGGCATCAGCAAGGTCTCCGACCTCGCGGACCTGCCGGACGCGGTCGCGGAGGCGCTGCGCTGCGACCCGAAGGTCCTCGTCGAGGCCGCCGTGGTCGGTCGCGAGGTCGAGTGCGGGATCCTCGAGGACGAGCACGGGCGACCGCAGGCCAGCGTCCCCGCCGAGGTCCGCGTGGTCGGCGACTACGAGTTCTACGACTTCGAGGCCAAGTACCTCGACGCGGCGACCGAGCTCGACGTCCCGGCCGACCTGCCGGACGACGTGGTCGAGCGGCTGCAGGCGATGGCGCGTCGGGCCTACGAGGCGCTGGACTGCGAGGGCCTGGCCCGGGTCGACTTCTTCGTGGGCGCCGACGGTGCGCTGACGGTCAACGAGGTCAACACGATGCCGGGGTTCACACCCACCTCGATGTTCCCGCGCATGTGGGCGGCCTCGGGCGTCGACTACCCCGAGCTGGTCGACCGCCTCGTGCAGGCGGCGATGCGCAAGGGGACGGGACTCCGCTAGCCGCCCGGGGCGGGTGACGGCGCCGACGGCAGCGTGGCGGCGATCGGCGCGGCCAGCGGGTTGACCAGCTCCGCGCCGCTGTCGTACTCCCCGGGGATGTCGACCGAGACGTTGATGCCGAGCTCGGTCGTCGTCCACCGGAACCCCGGGCCGGTGTCGCGCACCGACCACAGGACGCCGTTGACGCGCACCGGCTCGTCGAGGCGGTCCGGCACCGGGACGCCGCAGGTCAGCACCACGGGCGGATCGCCCCACACCGCGGTGCGGCCGGTCTCCTCCTGCACGGGCCGACGGCGCACACCCGGGTCGATCTCGTCGGGCAGGGCAGCGAGCAGCGCCGCGCACCCGGAGACGACCACCGGAGCGGGCGAGCCCGACGGCGCGGGCACGTCGACGGGACCGGTCGGCTGGGGCGCGGGACCGGGGGTGGAGGTGCAGGCCGCCGTGGCGAGCAGCAGCGCGGCGGTCGCGAGCCGGCGGCTCAGAGGTGGACGACGGGGCAGGTCAGCGTGCGGGTGATCCCGTCCACGCCCTGGATGCGCGCGACGACGAGCTTGCCCAGATCGTCGACGGAGTTGGCCTCGGCGCGCACGATCACGTCGTACGGGCCCGTGACGTCCTCGGCCTGCGCGACGCCGTCGAGGTCGGCGATCGCCGCGGCCACGGCAGCGGCCTTCCCGACCTCGGTCTGGATGAGGATGTAGGCCTGGACCGCCACGGGGAAGAGCCCTTCTGGTTGGCTGAGAAGCGTGCCGGACGCTACAGCAAGGGACGTCGGCGAGTTCGGCCTCATCGCCCGCGTGGTGGAGCGGCTGGGGACCTCCGCGTCGGTCGTCGTCGGCCCCGGTGATGACGCCGCCGTCGTCCTCGCCCCCGACGGCCGGGTGGTCGCGACGACCGACGTCCTGGTCGAGGACGTGCACTTCCGCCTCGACTGGTCGAGCGCGTACGACGTCGGCCGCAAGGCCGCGGCCGCGAACCTCGCCGACGTGGCCGCGATGGGCGCCACCGGCACGTCGCTGCTCGTCGGCCTGGCTGCCCCCGCCGACATGCCGGTGCAGTGGGCGACCGACCTCGCCGACGGCCTGCGCGACGAGGCGGCGCTGGTCGGTGCGGTGGTGGTCGGCGGCGACACGGTGCGCAGCGACCGGGTCGTCGTCAGCGTCACCGCCCTCGGCGACCTCGGCGGCCGGGCGCCGGTGCTGCGCTCGGGCGCCCGACCCGGCGACCGCGTCGTGCTGGCCGGCACCCTCGGGCGCTCCGCCGCGGGGCTGGCGCTGCTGGAGAAGGGCGGTGTGCCGGTGCAGGCCCTCGTCGACGCCCATCTGCGGCCGACGCCGCCGTACGCCCTCGGTCCGGCCCTCGCCGACCTCGGAGCCACGGCCATGTGCGACGTCAGCGACGGACTGGTCGCGGACCTCGGTCACCTGGCCCGGGCGAGCGGGGTGCACGTCGACGTCGAGAGCCGCCGCTTCGCCCGCGACCCGCTGCTGACCAAGGCCTCGCGGATCGTCGACACCCACCCGCTCGACTTCGTGCTGACCGGCGGCGAGGACCACGCGCTGGTCGCGACGCTCCCGCCCGGCGTCGAGCTGCCCGAGGGCGTCGTCCGCATCGGGCTGGTGCGCGAGGGCACCGGCGTACGGGTGATCGGGTGGAAGCCGGCCGGAGCCGGCCACGACCACTTCCGCGCTGCCTACGACAGGCGGGACGGCGACTAGCGCTTGCCCCACTCGTCGTCCGCGGCGTCGCGCGCGTCCTCCGCCGCGGTGCGGGCGCGGGTGCTCTCCAGCGCCTGGGACGCCTGCTCGCGCGAGTCGTACGGGCCGAGCCGGTCGAGGTTCGCGCAGCCGGTGTCGTCCGACGCCGACCCCTCGACGCTGCTGTGCGCGATGCACCACCAGAAGGCCATGGTCAGGGTCCGTTCCACGAAGGGGAGGGGGCGTGCGACCGGACCGTACCCATCGAGCGGTGCGGTGCGACCTGCCAGGATGCACCGGTCCCTGCACACATCACGTCGAACGGAGCCCCGTGGCCGTCTACGCCCTCGGTGACCGCACGCCCACGATCCACCCGGACGCCTACGTCCACCCCGACGCGACCGTGATCGGTGATGTCCGGTTGGCGGCGAACGCGTCGGTCTGGCCGCGCGCGGTGCTGCGCGGCGACTACGGGACGATCACCGTGGGGGAGCGCACGAGCATCCAGGACGGCACCGTCGTGCACGCCACCCACGACAAGCCCACGACCATCGGCGCGGACTGCGTGGTCGGGCACCTGGCGCACCTGGAGGGCTGCACCGTCGAGGACGGCTGCCTGATCGGGTCCGGCTCGGTGGTCCTGCACGACGCCGTGGTGCGCGCCGGTGCGCTCGTAGCCGCGGGCGCCGTCGTCAGCGACCGGACCGAGGTGCCGGCCAAGGCGATGGCCATGGGCATCCCGGCGAGGATGCGGCACGGCGCCGTGCCGGACGGCGTCATCCAGCTCGGCGCCGACATGTACGTGGAGAACGGCGCCCGGTACCGGACCGAGCTGCGCCGGCTGGACTGACGCGGGCCGAGCCTCCGGGCGAACGAGGAAGGCCCCCGTCCGAGGACGGGGGCCTTCGACGTGCACTGGTCGCGAGACTAGATCGGGCGCACCGCGTCCGCCTGCGGGCCCTTCTGGCCCTGGGTGATCTCGAACTCCACGCGCTGACCCTCGTCGAGGGAGCGGTAGCCGTCGGACTGGATCGCGGAGTAGTGGACGAAGACGTCCGCTCCGCCGCCGTCGACGGCGATGAAGCCGAAGCCCTTCTCGGCGTTGAACCACTTGACTGCACCCTGAGCCATGTTGCCTGTCTCTCTCTTGCTGGTACGGCTCCGCACTCCGCGGGACCGAGTCGTTGCCGCTGCGGACACGAGGTCCGTCAGCGCCGAGGTCCAACCGCGGGGATGACCGTGCAGGACGTGCGACCGCCGCGAGCGTACACATGGCGGGCACGACGCAACAGCCCTTACCAGGAGCCTGGGAGGGCAGGGTCGGGCTGTCGAGCTCCTAGGCCCGGACGACCTTGCCGGCCTTGATGCAGGAGGTGCAGACGCCCAGCGTCTTCGGCGTCTTGCCCGAGGGGCCGGTCAGCGCGTGCACCGTCTGGATGTTCGGGTTCCAGCGGCGACGCGTACGCCGGTGGGAGTGGCTGACGCTCATGCCGAAGCCGGGGCCCTTGCCGCACACGTCGCAGGTCGCAGCCACGGTTGTCTCCAGATCTCGTACAGACGGGGGTGTTCGCACAGCCCGGTCTCGCGCCGGGCACCAGTGACAGTAGCAGGACCGATAGCCTGCGCCCTCCCTCGACGAACCGCCCAGGAGGCCTCCGCGTGCTGCAGGTCCTCGACGCCACCGCCGTGCGCAGGTGGTGCGCCGCAGGCCGGCAGGACCTCATGGCGGCCCGTACGGAGATCGACGACCTCAACGTCTACCCGGTCCCCGACGGCGACACCGGGACCAACCTCCTGCTGACCATGGAGTCGGTGGAGGCCGCCGTCCGGGCCGCGCCCGAGACCATGGCGGCCACCGTCCAGGCCATGGCCCACGGCGCCCTGCTGGGGGCCCGCGGCAACTCCGGCGTGATCCTGTCCCAGCTGCTGCGCGGTCTGGCCGAGGTGCTCGAGCGCGACGGCTCCGCCATCGGGGTGCGGGCGGCGCTGACCCGGGCGGCCGAGCTCGCGTACGCCGCGGTCGCCACCCCCGTCGAGGGGACCATTCTGACCGTCGCCCGCGAGTGCGCCGAGGCGGTGGCGGCCGTCGAGGGCGACCTCGCCGCCGTCGTCCGGGAGGCCGCCGCCGCAGCCGAGCGGTCGCTGGCCCGTACGCCCGACCTGCTGCCCCAGCTCAAGGCCGCCGGTGTCGTCGACGCCGGCGGGCGCGGGCTCTGCGTGCTGCTCGCAGCGCTGGAGCAGGTGGTGACCGGCGAGCGCTCGACGACACCTGCGGCGGTCCAGCTGCTGGTGCCGCGCGACCGCTCGCGGCTGGCCGCGGCGCGCGAGGCCGGCAGTGACGACTACGCCTACGAGGTGCAGTTCCTGCTGCGGGACGCGCAGGACGAGGCGGTCGAGACCCTGAAGGCCGTCCTGGGCGGGCTCGGGGACTCCCTCGTCGTGGTCGGCGGAGAGGGCCTGCACAACGTGCACGTCCACGTGAACGACGTCGGCGCCGCGGTCGAGGCGGGCATCGAGGCCGGCACGCCCTTCCGCATCACCGTCACCCGCTTCGCCGACCAGATCGCCGACGACCGCCTGCCGGTCATGAACGAGCGGCCCGTCGGCCGTTCCGTCGTGGCCGTCGCCCCGGGGCCTGGACTGAGCGCCCTGTTCCGGGAGGCCGGTGCCCTGGTGGTCGACGGAGGACCGACGCTCAACCCCTCGACCGCCGAGCTGCTGTCGGCGGTCCGCTCGGGCGGGGCCGCCGAGGTGGTCCTGCTGCCCAACGACGCCAACACCCTCGGCGTCGCCTCCGCCGCAGCCACGGCCGCCCGCGACGAGGGCTTCTCGGTCGCGGTCGTCCCGACCCGCTCGAGCCTGCAGGGGCTGGCGGCGCTGGCCGTCGCCGACCCCGGGCGGCCGTTCGCCGACGACGTCGCCGCGATGGCCGAGGCCGCCGGGTCGACCCGCTTCGCCGAGGTCACCCTCGCCGTCCGCGAGTCCGTGACGATGGCGGGCATCTGCCGCCCGGGCGACGTCCTCGGCCTGCTCGAGGGCGACGTCGTCCTCATCGGCGACGACGTCGAGCAGGCCGCCCTCGAGCTGCTCACCCGGATGCTGGCAGGTGGCGGCGAGCTGGTCACCGTCGTCACCGGCGCCGACGCACCGGAGGGCGTGGCCGACCGGCTGGTCGCATGGGTCGAGGGCCGGAAGGCCGCGCTGGAGGTCGTCGCGTACGAGGGCGGGCAGCCGCACTACCCGCTGCTGCTGAGCGTGGAGTAGTGGTCGCGCTCGGGGCCCGGCTGTCGGCGGCCGTGGGGGACAAGACGGCGAAGGTGCTCGGCGAGCACCTCGGGCTGCACACGGTCGGCGACCTGCTGCGCCACTACCCCCGGCGCTACGCCGAGCGGGGCGCGCTCACGCCGTTCAGCGAGCTGGTGGTGGGCGAGCACGCCACCGTCTTCGCCGAGGT
>JBKJQM010000304.1:0-3433 GCA_046594005.1 Mycobacteriales bacterium | reverse complement strand
CCGCCATGGCGGACGCGGTCGCGCAGGCCGTCGACCAGCTGCTCGGCGGCTGGAGCCCAGGGCCGCCGGACGCAGCCGCCTGACCCTGCGCGGGCCGACGCCGACGACGATGTCTCCAGAGGGCCGGGCGGCGATCCGCCTCGGCCTCTACGCTGCGCCCATGGACGCCCTCGCCGGGCCGTATCTCGCGTCGGCCGCCCTTCTCGTGGCCGCGGGCGGCAGCAAGCTCGCCGACCCGCTGTCCCTGGTGCGCGCCCTGCGGTCCGCGCGCCTGCCCGGCTCCGCACACGTGGTCCGGCTGCTGGCCGCCGGCGAGGTCCTGCTGGGCTTGGCCGCGATCGCCCTGGGCACGCGCGCGGCGGCGGTGCTCGTCGCGGCGTCGTACGCCGCCTTCACCGGCTTCGTCGTCCTGGCCCGGCGGCGCGGCGGGGTGCTGGCGTCCTGCGGCTGCTTCGGCACGTCCGACACCCCGCCGACCACGACCCACATCGCCGTGACCGCAGGGCTCTCCGCGGTCGCTGCCGCCGTGGCCCTGCGTCCGCTCGGCCCGCTGCCGGACCTGCTCGGGGATTCGCCCGCGGCCGGCGTCCCGCTGCTCCTGGCCGCCACCGCCGTCGCCGCCACGTCGTACCTCGCTCTCGCGCTGCTCCCGGCGCTGCAGGCCGCGCGGTGACCGCGCTCGTCGTGGCCCTGACGGTGGCCGTGCTGCTGCTGGCGGTCCTCGTGGCCGGCCTGCTGCGCAGCCACGCCGAGATCCTCAAGGCGCTGCACGAGCTCGGCGCCGGCCTCGAGCTGGACCGCGCCGACGGCGGTCCGGTCCCGGTGACGGTCGAGGGGGTCCGCCGCCCCCGCACCGCGGGCAGCGTCGCCCCCGAGGCGGTTCACGGCGCGACGCTCGACGGCGAGACCGTCGTCGTGCCGCTGGGCGCCGGTGCGGACACGCTGCTGGCGTTCTTGTCGTCGGGATGCACGACGTGCCAGGCGTTCTGGTCCGCCTTCGCTGATTCGGACGTCGTCGTACCGGGTGGCGTGCGGCTGCTCGTCGTCTCCAAGGACCTCGACGCGGAGAGCGTCAGCGCGCTGCGCGAGCGGGCGTCGGCGCACGTGCCACTGGTCACCAGCAGTCAGGCGTGGGAGGACTTCGGCGTCCCCGGCTCCCCCTACTTCGTCCACGTCGACGGCACCGGGCGGGTCGTCGGCGAGGGCTCCGCAGCGACCTGGGCCGCCGTCGCCACCCTGATGGGTCAGGCGGACGGTGACGCGTCCCACCGCGGGCGCGCGGGCCGCGACCTGCGTGACACCGAGGCGCTCGCCGCCGCGGGCATCCGTCCCGGGGACCCGTCCCTGCAGGGGCCCACGTGACCTCGGCGCTGCTGGTCGTCGTCGGCCTGTCCGTCGGTGTCGCGGCCGCCCTGCGCTCGACCTGGAGCCCTTGAGGTGAGTCGATGCTGACCAGCATCACCCCGCTCGGCGAGCGGGGCCGCGGCAACCGCTGGGCCGTCACGACGACGGCCTACGCGGCGGGCTGCCTGCTGGGCGGTGCCACCACCGGCGTCGTCCTCGGCGCCCTCGGGGCGGTGCTGCCGGACCTGCCTGCGCTGCTGCTGGCCGGTCTCGTCTGCCTGCTGGCCGCGGCCGTCGACCTCGCTCCCGTGCGGGTGCCGAGCGGACGCCGCCAGGTCGACGAGGACTGGCTGACGCGCTACCGCGGCTGGGTCTACGGCCTCGGCTTCGGCTACCAGCTGGGCCTGGGCGTGGTGACGGTGGTGACCAGCGCGGCGACGTACGCCCTGCTCGCCCTCGCCCTGCTCACGCAGTCGGCTGCCGCCGGGCTGCTGCTCGGCGCGGTGTTCGGACTGACCCGCGCCCTGCCGGCGCTGCGACTGCGCCGGGCCACGTCGACGGCCGACCTGCGTGCGTTCGCCGGCCGGCTGGAGCGGCAGGCGCCGGCTGCGGCCCGCGCCACCGCCGCCGTCCTCGCCGCCGGCGGCGCGGTTCTGCTTGCGGGAGCCGTCACGTGATCCTGAGCCACGCCGGGGTCACCGTCGACCTGCCCGCCGGCTGGGAGGCGCGGGCGCGTTCGCAACCGCCCAGCGCACCGGGCCGTCGGGGCAACCTGCTGCTGCACGCGGCCACGGTGCCGCTGCCCGCGCAGCGCGGGGACTTCGGCAGCGGCGTCGTCGAGAAGCTCGGCCCCGACGACGTGTTCGTGTCCCTGTTCGAGTACGACGAGCGCGACGTCACCAGGGCGCTGTTCGCGGCCAAGGGGCTGCCCAGGCCCCGACCATCGGACTTCTCGACGGCGGTGCTGCAGCGCACGCAGCTCGGCCACAGCGGCGCCCAGTTCTTCTTCGCTGCGGCGGGCCGCGCGTTCTGCCTGCACGCCGTTCTCGGGGCCCACAGCCGGCGCGCGGCCGGTGCTGCGCGCGTCGCCGCACTGCTGCGCCGCACGACGATCGGAAGGCCGGCATGACCTCGACCACCGAGGCGCTCTCGGCGCTGCAGCCCGGTGAGGTCGGTGCGTCGACGCTCACGATGCGCGCCGTCGACACCGTCACCGGCTGGCTGGCGCGTCGTACGTCCCGTCGCGGTTTCCTCCTCAAGGCAGGGCTTCTCGGCTCGGCCCTCGCCGTCGACCCGACGGGCTACCTCCTGCGACCGGGGACCGCGTACGCCGCCGTCTGCGGTCCGGGCGCGGGCGCCACCACGGGCTGGACGGTGTTCTGCGCGACCATCAACGACGGGGTCAACGCCTGCCCCCCGGGGTCGATCGCGGCCGGCTGGTGGAAGGCCGACGGAGCCTCGCTCTGCGGCGGCAAGGCGCGCTACATCATCGACTGCAACGCGACGTGCGCGTCGTGCACGACTCCCGGGGCGCGCCCCGGCATCTGCTCCTCGGAGTGCTGGTCCTGCTCGTGCACGTCCGGACTGCCCGGTACCTGCGACCAGCGCAAGGTGTGCTGCAACGCGTTCCGCTACGGCCAGTGCAACCAGGACGTACGGCAGGTCGGCGGCGTGCACTGCCGTGTCGTGTCGTGCACCCCGCCGTGGCGCTTCGAGAACTGCTCGACGGCGCCGGCCACCGACAACCGGACCGTGGACCACAACAGCGACCGGCTGCCGCAGCGGTTCACCGCGATCACGGCGCGCTACATCTCGCTCGGCGAGAACGGCTCGGTGCTGGGCGCTTCCGTCCTCGGGGAGTTCACCGCCGCCGGAGGAACGGCGCAGCGCTACCAGAACGGCCGCATCTCCCAGCGGACCGGCATCGGCGCGCGGGAGACGGTGGGCGCCGTGTCAGCGCGCTACGTCGCCCTCGGCGCCGAGGGCGGCGTCCTGGGGTTCCCGGTGAGCCCGTCGCTGACGCTGCCCGACCTCGGTCTCGCGAGCCGCTTCGAGCGCGGGCGCATCCCCTGGCAGCCCGACACCGGCG
>JBKJQM010000079.1:0-3588 GCA_046594005.1 Mycobacteriales bacterium | reverse complement strand
GTCCTACATCGCGTTCCTCGGAATGCTCGAGCCCCGCAAGAACGTCCCCGGCCTCATCCGCGGCTGGGTCAAGGCGTGCGAGGGCCGGGAGCTGACACCGGCGCTCGTGCTCGCCGGCGGATCCGGCTGGGACGACACCATCGACGCCACCGTCGCCGAGGTGCCGTCGCACCTGCGCGTCCTGCGGCCGGGCTACCTGCGCTTCACCGACCTGCCCGGCTACCTCGGCGGCGCGACGCTCGTCGGCTACCCCAGCCACGGCGAGGGGTTCGGCCTGCCCGTGCTCGAGGCGATGGCCTGCGGCGCGCCGGTCCTCACGACCGACCGCCTCTCGCTGCCCGAGGTGGGCGGCGACGCGGTGGCCTACACCGAGCCGGACCCCGACTCGATCGCCGCCAACCTCACTGCCCTCCTGGACGACCCGGAGCGGCGCGCGGCGCTCGGCGTAGCGGGTCACGAGCGGTCGCTCGAGTTCACCTGGGCGGCCAGCGCCGAGGCGCACATGGCGGCGTTCGTCCGCGCACTCGAGCAGTGACGCCGGCGCGCCTGCGCGTCGTCGTCGTCACGTACTCGCCCGGCGAGTCGCTCGCGGCCTTCCTGAGCTCGCTGCGGGCGGCGACCGAGGCGGCGTACGACGTCGTCCTCGCTGACAACGGCAGCACTGACGGCGCCCCGGCGGCGGCGGTGGGACCGGGGGTGCGGTTGCTCGAGACCGGTGGCAACCTCGGCTACGGCAAGGCGGCGAACCTGGGTGCCTCGGGCTTCGACGGCGACTGGCTCGTCGTGGCCAACCCGGACGTCACCTGGTCGCCGGGTGCGCTCGACGAGCTGATGGCCGCGGGCACGCGCTGGCCGCAGGCCGGCTGCCTCGGCCCCGCCATCCGCACGCCCGACGGCCGGCTCTACCCGTCGGCGCGCGCGTTCCCGTCCCTCGGCCGCGGCATCGGGCATGCGGTCTGCGGCTGGTGGTGGCCGGCCAACCCGTGGACGCGGTCCTACCGCGCCGAGACCGGTTCGCCGGTCGAGGGGACCACCGGCTGGCTGTCGGGCTCCTGCATGCTCCTGCGGCGCGAGGCCTTCGAAGCCGTAGGCGGTTTCGACCCGACGTACTTCATGTACTGCGAGGACATGGACCTGTGCCGTCGGCTCGCGGAAGCGGGCTGGTCGAACGTCTACGTGCCGTCCGCGGTCATCACCCACTCGGGCGGGCACGCCACGTCGCGGGCTGCCGGGCCCATGCTGCGGGAGCACCACCGCGCCCTCTACCGCTACCTGTCGCGGCAGTACTCCGGGCCCGCGTGGGCGCCGGTGCGCGCCGTCCTCGGGATCGGCCTGCTGCTGCGCTACCTGCTCGCCGCCCGCGTCCGGTCGGTCGGCGAAGGCGCCGCACCGACCCGCTCCGCCGACCTGCTGGAGGACAAGCCATGATCACACCCCACGACGGCGCTCGCTGCGCTCACGCTGCCACGGGGACCCCGTGAGGCACGCGCTCATCCTGGCGGGGGGCTCGGGGACCCGGCTCTGGCCGTTCTCGACCGCCGGCCTGCCCAAGCAGCTCGTGCCGCTCCTGCAGGGGCGGTCGCTGCTCGACATCGCGGTCGAGCGGGCGACCTCCGTCGTCCCCTCCGAGCGCGTGTGGCTGGGCGCCGGCGAGCAGCTCCGCTCCGCGGTGGAGGCCGTGGAAGGCCTGCGGGCCGACCGGCTCGTCGTCGAGCCCTCCGGCCGCGACACCCTGGCCGCCGTCGCCCTCGGCTGCGCGGTCATCGCCGCCACCGACCCTGACGCGGTCGTGGCGGTGCTCACCGCGGACCACCTGATCGAGCCGGTCGAGCTGTTCGCGCAGACCCTCGACGCGGCCTTCGACCTGGCCGAGCGGCGCGCGGATGCGCTCGTCACGTTCGGAGTGGTGCCGGACCACGCGGCGACCGGCTTCGGCTACCTCGAGCTCGGCGACACCCTCGACGGCGACGCGCGCGTGGTCACGTCGTTCCGCGAGAAGCCCTCGCTGTCGGTCGCTTCCGACTTCCTGGCCGCGGGACCGTCGCGCTACCTGTGGAACTCCGGCATGTTCGTCTGGCGCGCGTCCACGCTGCTGCGTGCGGTGGACGAGTTCGTCCCGCAGTCCGCGCCGCTGCTGCGCGCGATGGGTGCGGCGTACGGCACTCCCGACTGGGAGCCGCTCGCCCGCGATGCCTGGCCGACGCTCGCCAAGCTGTCCATCGACTACGGCGTCATGGAGCCCGCGTCGACGTCGCCCGGCTTCACCGTGGCGGCGCTGCCGCTGGCCGCGCGCTGGCTCGACGTCGGCAGCTGGCCGGCGTACGGCGAGGCGCTCCCGGCCGACGAGGACGGCAACCGGGTGGGCGCCGCCCGGGCCGTGCTGCACGCCAGCCGCGGCAACGTCGTGGCGTCCTCCGACCCGGACCACCTGGTGACGCTCGTCGGCTGCGAGGGTCTCGTGGTGGTGCACACGCCGAGCGCGACGCTGGTCATGCCGGCCGCCGACGCCCAGCGCGTCAAGGAGCTGCACACCCGCATCTCCGAGGTGGCGCCCGACCTCGCCTAATCTGCCACGCTGCCCCTGTGGTGCTCTCGCTGACCGGGCTGGCCGACGGCGGGCTGCTGCTCGACCTGCCGTGGGACGTGCCGCTCGAGGACTGGCCCGAGGAGCAGCTCGTCGCGCTGCCGCGGGGCATCTCGCGGCACGTCGTGCGCTTCGTCCGCTCGGCCGGTCGCGTCTACGCGGTGAAGGAGGTCGGTCAGCACGCGGCGTTCCGGGAGTACCGCCTGCTGCGCGACCTCGAGCGCCTCGACGTCCCGTCCGTGGAGGCGGTCGGCATCCTCGACGGCCGGGAGTCCGCCTCCGGCGAGCCGCTCGAGCCGGCGCTCGTGACCCGGCACCTGCAGTTCTCGCTGCCGTACCGCGCGCTGTTCAGCCAGACGCTGCGGCCGGACACCGCTGTGCGCCTGCTCGACGCGCTGTCGGTGCTGCTCGTGCGCCTGCACTCGGAGGGCTTCTACTGGGGCGACTGCTCGCTGTCGAACACGCTGTTCCGTCGTGACGCAGGCGCTTTCGCCGCCTACCTCGTCGACGCAGAGACAGGGGAGCTGCACGGGCGGCTCACCGACGGGCAGCGCCGGCACGACCTGGAGATCGCGCACGGCAACATCGTCGGCGAGCTGTTCGACCTGGAGGCGGGTGGGCTGCTGGACGAGAAGCTCGACCCGATCGCGACCGGGGACGACGTGCTGGTGCGGTACGCCTCCCTGTGGTCGGAGCTGACGGCGCCGGAGGTCATCGGGCTGCACGAGCGGCACCGCATCGCCGCCCGCGTGCAGCGGTTGAACTCCCTCGGCTTCGACGTCGAGGAGCTGCAGATCGCCACCGACGTGAACGGCTCGACGGTGCGCATCCAGCCCAAGGTCGTCGACGCCGGCCACCACTCCCGTCGGCTGCTGCGCCTTGCCGGCCTCGACGTCGAGGAGAACCAGGCACGCCGGCTGCTCAACGACCTCGACGCGTTCCGCACCGGCCGCGGGCGCACGCTCGACGAGGAGGTCGCCGCGCACGAGTGGCTCAGCACCGTC
>JBKJQM010000074.1:0-4309 GCA_046594005.1 Mycobacteriales bacterium | reverse complement strand
TTCTCATCGACGCCGACTGCCACCCGCAGACGGTCGCGGTCATCCAGACCCGCGCCCTGCCCCTCGGGCTCCCCGTGCAGGTCATCGATCTGTCGACAAAGCTGCCAAGCGACACCGAGGTCTTCGGGGTGTTGGTTCAGTACCCGGGCAGCTCAGGTGCGGTCCGGG
Organism: Mycobacteriales bacterium; assembly: GCA_046594005.1. GTDB lineage: Bacteria > Actinomycetota > Actinomycetes > Mycobacteriales > SCTD01 > SCTD01. The sequence goes on along the minus strand of JBKJQM010000074.1, from coordinate 4,141 downwards.
ACATCGGACCCCTCGTCCATGCGGCGCACGACCGCGGTGCGGTGGTCGCCGTCGCCGCCGATCTGCTCGCGCTAACCCTGCTGACCAGCCCGGGCGAGCTCGGCGCGGACGTTGCGATCGGCACCAGCCAGCGCTTCGGTGTCCCGCTCGGGTACGGCGGGCCGCATGCCGGCTTCATGGCCGTCCGCAAGGGCCTCGAGCGCTCGATGCCCGGGCGGCTGGTCGGCGTCAGCGTGGACGCGCACGGCGCACCCGCCTACCGGTTGGCCCTGCAGACCCGCGAGCAGCACATCCGCCGGGAAAAGGCGACCAGCAACATCTGTACCGCCCAGGTGCTGCTTGCCGTGATGGCCGGGATGTACGCCGTCTATCACGGGCCGGACGGCCTGCGGACCATCGCGCAGCGCACCCACCGGATGGCCGCGCTGCTGGCGGCCGCGCTCGGTGAAGCCGTCGTGCACCAGGACTTCTTCGACACCCTGACGGTGAGTACGCCGGACGCCCCGGCCGTCGTGGAGCGGGCCCGGTTGGCGGGAGTCGACCTGCGGCTCGTCGACGACCAGACGATCGGCATCTCCGCCGACGAGACCACCACCCGGGAGCACCTGGACACCGTGATCGAGGCCTTCGGCCGGCCCCGGCAGGACTGGGATGCCCTGGACGCGGCCACCCCGGACCGGCTACCGGCCGGCTTGGCGCGTACGACGCCGTACCTCACGCACGAGGTGTTCCGCACTCACCACAGCGAGACCGCGATGCTGCGCTACCTGCGCAAGCTCTCCGACCAGGACCTCGCCCTGGACCGGACCATGATCCCGCTCGGCTCCTGCACGATGAAGCTCAACGCGACGACCGAGATGGAGCCGGTGACCTGGCCGGAGTTCGGTGGGCTGCACCCCTTCACGCCGGCGGTGCACGCGCAGGGCTACCGACAGCTCATCGACGACCTGGCCGGCTGGCTGTGCGAGATCACCGGGTACGACGCCTGCTCCCTGCAGCCCAACGCCGGTTCGCAGGGCGAGCTCGCCGGGCTGCTGGCGATCCACGAGTACCACCGGGCCAACGGTGACAACGACCGTGACATCTGCCTGATCCCGGCCAGCGCCCACGGCACCAACGCAGCCAGCGCGGTCATGGCGGGCATGAAGGTCGTCGTCGTGGCGACCACATCGACCGGAGACGTCGACGTCGACGACCTGCACACCAAGATCGACGCCCACCGGGACGATCTGGCGGCGCTGATGGTCACCTACCCGAGCACCCACGGCGTGTTCGAGGACACGATCACGGACATCTGCGCGTCGGTGCACGCTGCCGGTGGCCAGGTCTACGTCGACGGCGCGAACCTCAACGCGCTGGTCGGCCTGGCGCGGCCGGGCACGTTCGGCGCGGACGTCAGCCACCTCAACCTGCACAAGACCTTCTGCATCCCGCACGGCGGCGGCGGCCCCGGCGTCGGGCCGGTCGGCGTCCGCGCGCACCTGGCTCCGCACCTGCCGAACCACCCGCTCGACGACGAGGCCGGCCCCGCCACGGGTCCCGGTCCGATCAGCGCGGCGCCGTACGGCAGCGCCGGCATCCTGCCGATCAGCTGGGCGTACGTCCGCCTCATGGGCGGTGAGGGCCTGACCCAGGCCACCCGGGTGGCGGTGCTGTCGGCCAACTACGTCGCGCACCGGCTGCAGCCGCACTTCCCCGTCCTCTACACCGGGCGCGGCGGCCTGGTCGCGCACGAGTGCATCGTGGACCTGCGGACGATCAGCAAGGAGACCGGCGTCAGCGTCGACGACGTCGCGAAGCGGCTCATCGACTACGGCTTCCACGCCCCGACGATGAGCTTCCCGGTCGCCGGCACGCTGATGATCGAGCCGACCGAGTCCGAGGACCTGGCCGAGCTGGACCGCTTCTGCGACGCGATGATCGCCATCCGCAAGGAGATCGACGAGGTCGCTGCGGGCACCTGGCCGAAGGACGACAACCCGCTGCGCGGCGCCCCGCACACGGCGTCCAGCGTCACGGGGGAGTGGGACAAGCCGTACTCCCGCGACCTGGCGGCCTACCCCGCCGGAGTCTCGCGGGAGTCGAAGTACTGGCCGCCGGTGCGTCGCATCGACGGTGCGTACGGCGACCGCAACCTGGTCTGCTCGTGCCCGCCGATCGAGGCGTACGAGAGCTGACGGCTCAGGCTGCCCTCCAGATCCGGCACTGCGGGCGGTGCGGGGCGACCGTACGGCCGTCGGGCAGCAGCTCGCCGGTGTCCTCGAAGACCACGACGCCGTTGCACAGCAGGTTCCACCCCTGCTCAGGGTGCGGAGAGACGACCCGGGCCGCATCGTGGTCGGGCGCGTCGGCGCCCGGGCAGGTCGGGGAGTGAGTGCAGGTCGCGCACATCGTCGTGCTCCGTCATCGAGGCTGTCGTCGGGGGAGTGCGTCAGGTCTTGTCATGGAGTCTTCGTGCCACTGTCATCGTCGGACGGGTCCGGCGATGCCTGAACACCTGGATCGGAGTTCTGTGGACGGTGCCCCGCCCCCCGTTCGGGTGCTGTCTGCGCCCGCGACCCCGTCCGAATGGGCTAGCCACCGCACAGAGGTGGAAAGGTGGGAGTGGCGGGACGGCGATCCGGGAGAGCCCGTCGCGGCGCTGACGGCGTTCCTGGACGAGCACGGCCTCGGCGGCGAGCCGGCCGCGCAGACCGGCTCCACCGCGGTCGTGCTGCTGGCCGGAGCGGTCGGCTGCGCGCGCATCGGCGGCGTGCCTGCCGGCTGGCCGTCACCCGTGCCGGCGGTCCCCGAGCTCGCGGCGGTGGCCTACCGGTCCGGCGGGCAACCCGCAGTCGTCGGCAGCGGGCGGGTGGGGGAGTGGACCACCTCCTGGACCGACGCCGAGCACGCAGCGGCCGTCGAGGTCGTGCGCGCAGCCATCGCCCGCGGGGACCTCTACCAGGCCAACGTCGTCGGCCACCGGAGCGCAGCGCACCGTACGGATCCGGTCGCGCTGGCCGCCGCGGTCGCCCGGCTGCCGGGGGCGACGTACGGGGGAGTGCTGTCCGGAGCCGGCTGGGCGGTCGGCTCGGCCAGCCCCGAGCAGCTGGTGCGAGTGGTGGGCGACCGCATCACCACCGTGCCGATCAAGGGCACGGCGCCGGTGGCGCCCGGCTCGGACGCCGCGCTGCGCGCCAGCACCAAGGACCGCGCCGAGCACGTGATGATCGTCGACCTGGAGCGCAACGACCTGTCCCGGGTCGCGCGCACCGGCTCGGTCGAGGTCGAGCAGCTGTACGCCCTGCACGACTGGTCCGGTCTGTGGCAGGCCTCCTCGACGGTCGCGGCGCTGCTCGAGCCGGGCGCGACCACGATGGACGTGCTGCGGGCGCTGCTGCCCGGCGGCAGCGTCACCGGAGCGCCGAAGCGGGCCGCGTGCGCGCTGCTGGCCGGTCTGGAGCCGGTCGGTCGCGGCCCGTCGATGGGCGCGCTCGGGGTGCTGTGGCCAGGTGGGCTGGACCTCGGCCTGACGATCCGCACGGTCGCGGCCGACGACGACCGGGTCCACCTGTGGGCCGGTGGCGGCATCACGTGGTCCAGCGACCCGGAGGCCGAGGTGGCCGAGGCGCACGCCAAGGCCGGGCCGGTGCTGCGGGCGCTGCAGGCCTGACGGACTTCTGCGTCCGTCCGTCTGTCAGCCACGCCGCGGGCGCGGGTGCGGGTGCGACCGTCAGGTCCGGCCCTCGTCCTCCTGGGCGACCTCGAGCGCGGGCTCGGCGCCCATCCACTGCGCCCGGATCACGCGGAAGCCGGCGCCCTCGTAGGCCGCGCAGACCTGCACGTCGTCGTCGACCACGACCGCGACGACGCGATCGGCGGCCAGGCGCTGCAGCAGCTCCAGCTTGGCCTGCCGGGCGGGTCGCCGGTCGCGCTCCCGGCGCATCGACAGGCGACCTTCCGGCAGCCCGTGCTTCGCGAACCAGGCCAGCGTGTCGGCGCGGCACCGCTCGGGCCGCCCGGTGACGTAGACGACCTCGCAGTCCTGGGCGCTGGCCCGCGCGAGCTCGACGCCCTGCGCGAGCGGCGGGTCGTCGACGGCTGCCGCGAAGAAGGCGTCCCAGCGCTTGGGCCGCGACTCGACGTGGTGCAGGCGGTGCCG
>JBKJQM010000482.1:0-4693 GCA_046594005.1 Mycobacteriales bacterium | reverse complement strand
CGCCCCGGCCCGCACGAGCAGCCGCCGCCACGAGAACGCCGGGCGGGCCGCGTCGGCGCCGAGCCGGGCGTCGATGCGCGCGCTCACGCGCCGGACGCGACCGGCTACGACGATGCCGGCAGCCAGCCCGGCGACGCCACCCAGTGCGGTGGCGCTCGGCTCGCTGCGGGCCAGCAGGGCGAGCAGACCGGCGAAGAAGACCAGCAGCAGCAGGCGCTCCCGCCGCGTCACGCCGGCCCGACCAGTCCGGCGACGATCTGCGCGGACAGCGTGACCAGCGGCAGGCCACCGCCCGGGTGCGAGGAGCCGCCGACGAGGAACAGCCCCGGGACGGGGGAGCGGTTGGCCGGACGCAGGAACGCCGCGGTCATCCCGTTGGACGAGGTCCCGTAGATGGCGCCTCCCGCTGCTCCGGTCCGCTGCTCGAGGTCGGCAGGCGTGAGCGCCTGCGACCAGCGCACACGATCGCGCACCGGCAGCCCGCGCGCGGCCAGCCGGTCGAGCAGCGTGTCGGCGTACGACGCGGCGAGGCCGGGTGCGCGCCAGTCGACGGCGCCGGCACCCGTCCCGTGGCCGCTGACATGTCTGGGCGCGTTGACCAGCACAAACCACGCCTCGCAGCCGTCGGGCCGCACGGCGGGATCGTCCGGTGCGCTGACGTAGAGCGTCGGGTCCGGCACCGGCGACGCTGGATCCCCGAAGACAGCGTCGAACTCGGCGTCGTAGTCGTCCGGGAACAGCACGTTGTGGTGCGCGAGGCCGGGGGTGCGGCCCTCCACCGCGAGCAGCAGCACGAAGCCCGACAGCGACGGCGTCGCCCTCGCCAGCCGGCGGCCCGCGGCGGGGGCGTCGACGAGCGAGCCGTAGACGTGCGAGGCGTCGGCGTTGGCGACCACCACGTCCGCCGGCAGTCGTTCGCCGTCCTCGAGGACGACGCCGCTGGCCCGCCCGCCCGCGGTCTCGATCCGGACGACCCGGGCTCCGTAGCGCAGGACCGCGCCGCGCTCGACCGCCCGGTCGCGCACCGCGAGGCCGAGCCGGTGCAGGCCGCCCGGGACGTACCAGCCACCGAAGGCCTGCTCGGCGTAGGGGACGGCAGCCAGCGCGGCCGGTGCCCGGCGTGGGTCGGACCCGGTGTAGGTGGCGTAGCGGTCGAGGAACACCCGCAGCCGGGGGTCGCGCAGGTGCCGGCGTCCCAGCGCCCGCAGCGACCGGCCGGGCGCGATCGCGGCGATGTCGCGCGGCTGCCGGTAGGCGAGCCTCGCGATGGTGGACGGTCCGTCGAGAGCGGACTCCAGGAACGGCCCGCGGCTGGCCTCGTAGACCCGCTGGGCGCGCGCGGAGAAGGCCCGCCAGTCCGACCCGCTGCCGGGCGACCAGGCGTCGAGGCGGGCCGCGAAGTCGTCGAGGTCCGAGGTCGCGTCGAAGCCGCTGCCGTCGGCGAACCGGTAGCGCGCGATGGGGTCCAGCGGTGCGAGCTCCAGGCCGTCGGGCCAGCCGCCGGTGCTCTCGAACAGGTCGCGGAACACCTGCGGCATCGTGACCAGCGAGGGCCCCGTGTCGAAGCGGAACTGCCCCAGGCCGGGGACGTCCTCGACGACCAGCCCGAGCTTGCCGCCCACGAGATCCGCTGCCTCGCAGACGGTCACGTCGTGACCGAGCGCTGCGAGCCGGGCGGCTGCGGCCAGGCCACCCACGCCGGCGCCGATCACCACGACCCGGCTCACAGCCCGCGGCCCTTCCAGGTCAGGGCGCCCCGGCGGTGGAGCACCCTGGACCGCAGCGCGAGCGCAGTGAAAGCAGCCACCGACACCGGATGCGCCAGGGCGTCCACCGCAGAGCCGCCCGTGCGACGGGCAGCGACCACCCGTCCGGCGACCCCGGCGGCGTACCCGAGGGCGCCGGCGCGCGACCCGCGCAGCGCGGCCAGCGGCGGCACGACGTACAGCGCCGCTATCAGCGCCACCGTCGGCAGCGGCAGGGTCCACAGCGACTTGCCGTAGCCGTCGACGAGCTCGGACCAGGTGTCGTACATCCGGGTCGTGGCCAGCTCGGTGCCGTCGCAGACGCCGCCCGTGCCGCCGGTCCGCTTCAGGGCCCGCAACAGGGCGACGTCCTCGACGACCTCCGCCCGGACGGCCGCATGTCCACCGGCCCGGTCGTACGCCGTGCGGCGCACTGCCAGCAGCTGGCCGTTCGCCGCCGACAGCGACGGCCGCGGCGAGCGCTCGGCCAGGCGCAGCGGCAGGAACGTCAGCCAGGACCACTGCAGCAGCGGCTGGACGAGCCGCGTCGCGCCGGGTGCCTCCTGCCGCGGGTAGGGGCTGAGCAGGTCCAGGCCGGTGCTCTCGAGCAGGGCAGCGGTCGCGGCGACCGCGTGCGGGGCGAGCACCACGTCGGCGTCGACGGAGACCAGGACGTCGCTGGTCGCCGCTGCCGCGTCGGCCAGCTGCTGGCAGGCATGCGGCTTGCCGAGCCAGCCGGCGGGCAGCGGCCGCCCTGTCAGGAGCCGCACCCGCGGGTCGCCCGCCGCCACGTCGCGGACGACGTCGGCTGTGCCGTCCGTCGAGCCGTCGTCGAGGACCACGACCTCGAGCTCGACGCCGGTCTGGGCGAGCAGCGCCGACAGGCACGGCGTCACCCGGCCGGCCTCGTCGCGCAGCGGCAGCAGCACCGAGACAGGCACACCCGTACGGCGCTCGGCCGGTACGCGCAGCAGGCGCGCGTTGACAGCGGCGTGGACGGCCAGGCCGGCGGAGGCGGCGGCGAGCAGCCTCATCCGCGGCGCAGCGCTCGGGCGTACGGGACGGCGACCAGCCCCATCACGACGCCGCCGGTCAGGCCGACCAGGGGCCGGCCGAAGAACGCGATGTTGGCCAGCACGGACGACGCCCAGGTCCAGAGGAACAGCGCGGCCGGCACCCGGTCGTCGGCCTCGCGCCGGCCGAGCAGCTGCAGCGCGCCGACCATGAGGACCGCGACGAGCAGCCAGCCCAGGTAGTTCGAGACGGGGATGCCGGGGGCGCCGGGCAGGTGCGCCGTCACGGCGGTGAAGCGCCAGTGGCCGGCCTCGACCATCTGCGGGTCGAGGAACAGGTCCCAGGACGCCAGCGCCAGGCCGCCGAGCAGTGCCGCGCCGACGGGGGAGCGGGACAGCCGCTGGCCCACCACGAGGCTGGGGTACGCGAACATCGCCCACGCCAGCGGGATGACCAGCGGGACGCCGAGCAGCTTCGGCCCGAGCGAGCCGGCGTAGTCGTAGGCGCCGAACGGCACACCCGTGGCGGTGCCGACGGCTTCGGCGACGAGCCCGGTCCCGGCGGTGAGCAGGACGAAGGCCGCGGCCCAGCGGGCGCCGCGGTGCAGGACCGCGTGCGTGGTCGAGGCCAGGAAGAACACGACCACCGTGACGATGGTCAGCAGGTCGCGGGCGTCGCCGGAGACGAGGGGGTAGAGCACCTGCAGCAGGACGGTGGTCACGGCGAGCACCACGCTGGGGTCCAGCCGGCGGGCGGCGAGCGTCGGGACGTCGCCGGTCACGCGGGGCAGCCTACGGCTGCTGCGAGGGCTAGCCCCGACGCGCCGTCATGAGGACCTCGGCGCGCTGCGCGCCGTCGAGCCGGTCGAGCGTGCGCTCCTGGCGGCGGTACGCGCGGTTGCCGCGGGCGTCGTCCAGGGAGGCAGCCAGGTGCAGCCGCAGACGGCCGAGCAGCGAGGCGGACGGGCGTGCGAGGCGACCGGGGGCGAGGGTCGTCGTGGTCATGGTCTGCTCCTGGTCCGAGGGTTGCGGCACTCGGTGCCGTGCAACCACTGTCGGCCGCGGAGCGCGGTCCAACCACCCGGGTTCCTGTGAGGTCCGGCACAGCGACAGCGCCTGCCGCACAGGGTGTTGCGGAGATCACGTCAGCGCTGAGCGGTGACGCCCCTCAGGCGGCGGACGGCGTCGGTCAGGGCCCGGCGGGCGGGCGGCCCGTGCACGGCGAACCAGTCCGGCGTCTCTTCGACCAGGTCGTCGTAGGCCCCGCCGAGGTCCTCGCCCGACAGCGCCTTGCCGGCCACGGGGTCGTCGTACAGCAGGTGCCAGAGCTCGGAGACCTCGGCGGTCGGCGGGAGCGGCATGCCCTGCGACAGCCAGCCGCCGAGGTCGAGGTCGATCTCGTCGGGCAGGTCGTCGAACAGCGTGAGGCGGTTCTCCTGCGCGTGGTGCTCGAGCGCGGCCCGGCTGGAGAACAGCGGCACCGTCCCCCGGTCGCGCAGGAGCACGTCGGTCTCGGTCTCGTCGTCGACGACCCACCCCGCGTGCCAGCGGCGGTCGCCGTCGACCAGGAGCACCTCGTACAGGTCAGCCACGCCGCACCTTCTTCGTCAGTCGTGCCAAGGGGGACGGGTCGCGGTCGGCCACGACGGCGCGCGCCGCGGACCGGCCGCTGGCGCCGAAGACGCCGCCGCCCGGGTGGGTCGAGGCGCCACAGAGGTAGAGGCCCTCGACGCCCTTCATCCGGTAGCCGGCGAGCTCGGGCATCGGCCGCCACATGAACATCTGGTCGAAGCTCATCTCGACGTGCATCACCTGACCGTTGCGCAGGCCCAGCTCGCGCTCGAGGTCCAGCGGCGTCTGCACGTGCATGTGCTCCACCGTCGAGGCGAAGCCGGGGGCCACGCGGTCCACCGCCTCGACGAGCTTGGTGCCCTC
>JBKJQM010000438.1:0-7066 GCA_046594005.1 Mycobacteriales bacterium | reverse complement strand
GGGCACCGCGCTGGAGCAGGGCATCGGCGGCGGCCTGGAGGGCGGCCTGCCCGAGGGGCTGCCGCCGGAGGTCGCCGGCCTGCTCGGCGGGCTCGGCAGCGGCGCCGGCCTCGGCCCGCTGCGCGGCGTGATGGACCAGGTGGGCGGCTTCGTGTTCGGCGCCCAGGTCGGCCAGGCGCTCGGCGCCCTGGCCCAGGAGGTCCTGTCCGCGACCGAGGTCGGCCTGCCGCTGTCCACGCCCGGCACCCCGGCGCTGGTCCCCGCCAACCTCGCCGCCTTCAGCGCAGGGCTCGAGGTGCCGGCCGACGAGGTCCGCCTCTACGTCGCCCTGCGGGAGCTGGCGCACCAACGGCTGTTCGCCCACGTGCCCTGGCTCAAGGCCCACCTGTTCGACGCGGTCGACGCCTACGCGCGGGGCATCGAGGTGGACCCCGGCGCCGTCGAGCGGGCCGTTGGCTCGATCGACCCGTCGGACCCCGAGTCGATGCAGCGGGCCATGGGCGAGGGCCTGTTCGAGATCGAGCCCACCGAGGTGCAGAAGGCCGCGCTGGCCCGCCTGGAGACGGCGCTCGCGCTGGTCGAGGGCTGGGTGGACGCCGTCGTCGACGCCGCGTGCTCCTCGACGCTGCCGTCGGCCGCCGCGCTGCGCGAGACGATCCGCCGCCGCCGCGCCTCCGGCGGCCCCGCCGAGCAGACCTTCGCCACGCTGGTGGGCCTGCAGCTGCGACCGCGCCGGCTGCGCGAGGCCGCCGACCTGTGGGCCCGGGTGGCCGAGCAGGGCGGCATCGACGCGCGCGACGCGCTGTGGGCGCACCCCGACCTGCTGCCCTCTGCCGAGGACCTCGACGACCCGGCCGCCTTCCTGGCGCGCTCGGGCTCGTCGGACGCGGGCGCCGGGACCGACTGGGACGCGGGTCTGCGCGACCTCGACAAGGACCTCGACGGCAGGCTCGACGACGACGCGAGCGACGGCCCGCCCGAGGACTGAGCGGCGGGGCTCCTTCCCATCGCGCGGCTGCTCGCGGGACGGCACCTCGCGCACGCTACGGAGGCCGTCGCGGGTGGTCCAGCGCGCCACTCCGCGACGAGCCGCGCGATCGCCTGACTTTCTCGCGTCCACATGCCTGATCACGCGTCTGCGCAGGTCAGACGGCCCGCGGACAGTGCCGCTCGGGCCACTGCACACGGCCCGCGCAGGCCCGTCCACAGGGACGCGCGGCCGGGTCCCCACCTCGTCCACAGGCTTGTCCACAGGCTGTGCAGGAGACCGTTGACGGGCCCGTTCCGGCGCCCCTAGCGTCCTTCTCCACGGAGCCCCTCGGAGCTCCGGTCCCGTTCGCAAGGGGAAGGCGAACGGGCCCGGGCACCGAGGGGCTCCGTGACGTACCGGCCCAGCTACTCGCCGGTGAAGGCGGGCGTCCGCTTCTCGGCGCGGGCCCGCAAGCCCTCCTGCAGGTCGCTCGTCGCCAGCGTGACCGGCTGGGCCAGGGCCTCCCAGCGCAGCGCATCCTCGAAGGTGGCGTGACCGCCGTCGGCCAGCGCGATCTTGTGGAAGCGCTGCGGGACCGGAGCGCCCTTGGCCACCTGCGCGGCGTGCTCCAGCGCCCGCTCGACCAGGACGTCGTCGTCGTACACCGCGCTGGCCAGACCCAGCCGCAGCATCTCGGCCGCGTCGACGACCCGGCCGGTCAGAAGCAGCTCGCGGGCGTGCGCCAGGCCGACGACCTCCGGGAGCAGCCAGGTGGTGGCCATGCCGGCGGCCATGCCGAGCTGCGCGAACGGCACGGTGAACTTCGCCGACGCGCCGGCGTAGCGGATGTCGCAGGACAGCGCGAGCGAGCCGCCGGCGCCGACGGCCGCACCGTTGACCGCGGCGATCGACGGGACGTCGAGGGCCCGCAACGACAGCCAGGTCGTGTAGAAGGGCAGCATCCGGTCGCGCAGGTCCGCCGGGCGGGCGTCCGGCTCCGAGGCCAGCCAGCTGACGTCCCCGCCGGCGCAGAAGGCCTTGCCCTCGCCGGTGACCACGACGCAGCGCACGCTGCGGTCGCCCTTGAGCGACGCGACGGTCTCGCCCCACTCGGCCGTGAGCTCGGTCGTCATGGCGTTGCGCTTGTCCGGCAGGGCGAGCGTGAGCAGGACGACGCCGCCGTCGTGGCGGTCGACGCGCAGGGCAGAAGGCATGTCACTCCTGGGCAGGTGCGGTGCGAGCAGGGTCGCGCCGAGGCTACGACCCGGCTGCAGGTCACCCGTTCGGGTATCCGGACCGACCCCGCGCGCCGTCGAGGACCAGGGGGCAGGAGAAGGCACCGCACCCGATCAGGACGGAATCCGATGGACGCCGCACGCACCGCCCCCCGCCCCGGGCCGCTGCTCGCGCTGGCCCTGGCCGCCACGACCGCCGTCTCGGTCCTGGCGCCCGCCGCCGCGGGGGCCGGGCCGACGACCGGCACCGACCTGGTCGACGTCGTCGTGACCTCTGCCGCAGGCACGGCCGACGCAGTCGCCGACGCGGTGCGGGCTGCCGGCGGTCACGTGTCCCGCGTGCTGCCGCTCGTGGGCGGCGTCTCGGCGTCGCTGCCCGCCGGCGCGGTGCTGGCGCCCTCGTACGCCGTCGTGCCGAACGCTCCCGTCACGCTGGCCAGTCGGCCCGTCCCCGACGGCCGCGAGGCCACCGCCATCCGCACCGCGCTCGGCCTCGGGGCCGCTGCAGACCAGGGCCGCGGGGTCCGCATCGCCGTGGTCGACACCGGCGTCGACGACAGCCCGGAGTTCGGCGCGCGGCTCACGCACCTGCCTGTGGACGGCGTCCCCTCCGGCGTGGACGCGTACGGCCACGGCACGTTCGTGGCCGGCGCGGCCGCCGGCAGCGGTGCCGCCTCCGGCGGCAGGTACGCCGGTGTCGCGCCGGGCGCGCAGGTCCTCGACGTCCGCGTCGCGGACGACCAGGGCGAGACCGACCTGGCGACCGTCCTGGCCGGCCTGCAGGTCGCCTACGACGCGCACGCCGACGTGGTCAACCTGTCGATGGCCTCGGGCAGCCCTCTGCCGTACCAGATCGACCCGCTCACCGTGGCCCTGGACCGGCTGTGGACCGCCGGCACCGTCGTCGTCGTCCCGACGGGCAACGACGGCCCCTCCACCGGCTCGGTGAGCTCGCCCGGCAGCGACCCGACGCTGCTCACCGTCGGCGCCCTCGACGAGAGGCTGACGGCCAGCCCCGACGACGACGTGGTCACGCAGTTCTCCGGTCGCGGGCCGGCGCCGCAGGGCGTCGCGAAGCCCGATCTCGTCGCGCCCGGCCAGTCGCTGGTGTCCGTCCGGGCTCCGGGCAGCGTCGTCGACCTCGCCAACCCGGACGCCTCCGTCGGCACGACCTACTTCCGCGGCTCCGGCACCAGCTTCGCGACCGCGGTGGTCTCCGGTGCTGCCGCCGTGCTACTCAGCGAGCGCGGCGACCTGCGCCCCGACCAGGTCAAGGCGCTCGTCACCCGGACCGCCTACACCGCCAAGGGACTGCGCGACGCCCGTGACGCCGGCGCCGGCGGGCTGTCGCTGGCAGGCGCCCTCGCCGCGGCGACCCCGACCGTCCCCGACGCCCAGGTCGACGCCCCGCCGGCCGGCGACGTCGACACCTGGCACGCGTTCCTCGAGGCGCTGCTCGCCGGCGACCGGGTCGCCGCCGCCAACAGCTGGTCGCAGCTGTCCCCCGAGGCGCACCGCTGGGCGGCGAGCCGCTGGGCCGCCCTCGGCCCGCAGGCCTCCCGCTGGGCCGCGAACAGCTGGTCCGCGAGCCGCTGGGCCGGCAAGGACGGCAGCGCCGACGAGTGGCAGATGCGCTACTGGGCGGCGAGCCGCTGGGCCGCCAGCCGCTGGGCCGCGAGCCGCTGGGCCGACGTCGACCTGGTCGCCTCCCGCTGGGCCGCCAACAGCTGGTCCGCCAGCCGCTGGGCCGGTCCGGACCCCGCCTCCTCCCGCTGGGCGGACGACGAGTTCGCCGCCTCCCGGTGGTCGGCGTCGCGCTGGTCGGCCTCCCGGTGGTCTGCGTCCCGCTGGTCGGCCGCCCTCTGGGGCTGATACCCCGGACGGGTGACAGTCCGAGCCGTACGCACGCCGATGCCCCTTCTGCCCCCCGGCAGGAGGGGCGTCGGCGTCGCACGTCCCGAGGGAGGAGCAGGGTGACCGGTCTGCGCAGGCTCGTCCTGCTCGTCGCCGTGCTCGGCGTCGCCTCCCAGGTCGGCGCCGCGCTGCTGCTGGGCTCGGCCGGCCCCGTCGTCGGCAGGGACGAGCTGCTGGGCGGCGTACCGCCCCTGCTCCTGCTCGGCGGCATGCTGCTGCTGTCCGTCGCCGGCGATCTGCTGTCGGTCCCCGTCCGCCGCGGCGAGGAGACCGAGGAGCTCACGCTGTACGAGGCGGCCGTCGTCGTCGGCGTGCTCGTCCTGCCGGCGCGCGACGCGCTCTGGATCCCGGTGGCTGCGGTGGCGCTCGCGTCGCTGCTGCAGCGCCGTCCCCTGCAGAAGACGGTGTTCAACCTCGGCAACCACGGCGCGGCCACCGCCCTGCTGGTCCTCGTGGTGCACGGGGTGTCCGGCGCCTCGCGCGGCCTGGACTGGCGCACGGTCGTCGCCCTCGTGGTGGGCCTGCTGGCCTTCAGCGCGGTCAACCTGCTCGTCCTCAACCGCGTGCTCACCGTGCTCGGCGAGACCGACGCGACGCAGGTGCTCGTCGACGGCGTGCGCCTGTCGCTCGTCACGGCCACCGCCACCGTCGCCATGGCCGGCAGCGGTGTGGTCGCCGCGAGCGCAGCACCCGCCCTGCTTCCGTTCTCGCTGGTGCCGGCCGTGGCGCTGCTGTTCGCCTTCCGCGCCACCGCGCAGAGCTCGGAGCAGCGCGCCCGCTCCGCCCGGCTGCTGACGCTCTCCCACGTACTGGCCGGCCGCGTCGACCCCGACGAGATGCTCCCGGCGTTCCTGTCGCAGTGCCGCCAGGCCTTCGGCGCGGAGGTCGCGCTCGCGCTCATCGAGCCCGCAGTCGCCCCGGGCCACGACAGCGGCCTCACCGCCGTCGACGACCGCAGCACCGGGCCCGCGCAGCGCCCCACCAGCGACGCCGAGCGGGCGCTGCTGCGCGGCCGCGACGACGAGGCGCGGGTCTTCACCGGACCGCTGCCGCACGGCTGGCTGCAAGCGATCGTGGCCCCGCTCGAGGCGGACGGCGAGCCGCTCGGCGCGCTCGTGCTGGCCACCCGCGACCGCGCCCGCCCGCTCGGCGCCGCCGAGCTCACGCTCCTCACCCCGCTGGCCTCCGCGCTGGCGGTCGCCCTGCGCGGCGCGGCGCACCTGCGCCGCCTGACCGAGGCGACCAGCAAGCTCCAGGCCGTCGTCGACGAGTCCAGCGACGGCATCCTCGTGCTCGACGGCGAGGGCCACGTGCAGCTCTGGAGCCCCGCGCTGCACGCCCTCACCGGCGTCGACGAGGCCACCGCCACCGGCCGGCCGCTGTCGGCGACCCTGTCCGTGCTCGGCCCGGACGGCACCCCCGCCGACCCGTTCCAGGTCGGCCGCTCGCTGCTGACGCCCGCCACCCCCCAGGCCACTGTCGAGCTCACGGTCCTGCGCGAGGACGGCGAGCAGCGGGTCGTGCGGTGCGCGCACGCCGGCGCCTTCGCCGAGGGCGTCCTCACCCGCGATGTCGTGATCGTCCACGACGTCACCCGCGAGCGGCAGGTCGAGCGCCTCAAGGCCGACTTCATCGCCACCGTCTCGCACGAGCTGCGCACCCCCGTCACACCGATCAAGGGCTACGCCGACCTGCTGCGCCGCCGCGGCGACCAGATGACCAAGGAGCGGCGCGACGAGTGCCTCGCGGTCATCAGCGACCGCTGCGACCACCTGGCCCGGCTCGTCGAGGACCTGCTGCTGGCCTCCCGCATCTCGGCCACCGAGGGCAGCACGCAGGCGCAGGTCGAGATGGCCCGCGACGACCTGGTGCCCCTGGTGACGCGCGCGGCCGCGGACTTCGGGACCGACGGGGAGCGCGTACGGCTGACGCTGCCCGCGGAGCCGGTGCAGGTCGCGTGCGACCCGGTGCGGGTCGTGCAGGTGCTCACCAACCTCGTGGGCAACGCCCTGAAGTACTCCGCCCCCGGCACGGCCGTGGACGTCCGCGTCACCGTCGAGGGCGACCTGGCGCACGTCGACGTGGCGGACCAGGGCCGCGGCATCCCCGCCGACCAGCTCGAGCGGGTCTTCGAGAAGTTCCACCGCGTCGAGGACCCGATGCGCATGACCACCGGCGGCACCGGACTCGGCCTCTACATCGCCCGCCAGCTGGCCACCGCGATGGGCGGCACCCTGCGCTGCGCCTCGACGCTCGGCGTCGGGTCGGTGTTCCGCTTCACCCTGCCCCGCGCGACGGTGCCCGTGACGGCTGCGCAGCCGGCCGTCCTGGCGCCGCCCGTGGCCGTCCCGGTGGCCGCGCGCGAGCTCCCCCGGCCACGCTCGGACGAGCCCGGCCACGCCACGCCGCACGCTCACGGCGCGGATGAGCCCCGCGTGGGGCACGCGGCGCTAGGCTGATCCTCGGAAAGCCCGCGGCCAATCGGCCGCGGACCTGCTGGGGCCCCTCTTGACGAGCGCCTGCCCCGTCGACCCGAGTGGAGGATCCCGTGGCCGAGAACTACAACGGATACTGCGTGAAGTGCAAGGAGAAGCGCGACTTCGAGGGTGAGGTCAAGGTCAGCGAGTCCGGTCGCCGGATGGCCCAGGGCCTGTGCCCCGTCTGCGGCACCAAGATGAACCGGATCCTCGGCAAGGCCTGAGCACGTCCGTCACACAGCTCCTCCGTACGACAGCTCTTCCGTACGACGACGGCGCGGTCCCTGTGGGGGCCGCCCCGCCGTCGTGTCCGGGCCGGCTGTGGACAGGCAGGGCCCTGTGGACGGCGGGGAGTCGGCGGTGCCGGCCGGTGCGAGCCTGACCGCCGCACCCGCCCAGCCCTGGAGGCCCTCCGTGCGTCCTGTCCTCACCCCGTCCGTCCGGCGGCTCTGGCGCGAGCCGGACACCCT
>JBKJQM010000379.1:0-27497 GCA_046594005.1 Mycobacteriales bacterium | reverse complement strand
CGCCCGGGACGGTCATGCAGGACGGCAACCGCACGACCCGCGCGTGGCGCATCGGCAGCATCCCGAGCAACGTCGTCGGCGCCTACGTCGAGGTCTACCACCGCGGCTACAAGGGCTCGCCGTGCAAGGACGCCAACGGCAACTACTGCTTCAACCCGCAGACGCTGACCAAGTACGGCAACAGCAACAAGCACCTGGTGCCGGTCGGCACCGCGAACCTGCCGATCCGCCTGCCGATGACCTGCGGCTACGGCGGCACCGCCGGGAGCATCTCCGGCAAGGTCCTGAACGCCGCGGGTCAGCCCGTCGCCGTCAAGAGCCTGTACGCCTGGACCGAGACCACGTGGAACGCCTACCCCTACTACCAGGGCTGGGGCATCGCGCAGTTCCCGCGCACCGGCACCTACGTGGTCCCCTCGCTGGCCAGCAAGCAGAAGTACGTCCTCTGGCTGACCACCACCGACGGCCGCACGATCAAGCGGACGGGGGTGCCCGTCAGCGACTGCAGGAGCACGCCGCTCAGCTTCCGCGTCTGACCGCTGCGGCCCAGCGCGCGAGCAGGTGGCGGATCTCCTCCGCTGGACGCGGGCAGCAGGAACGACCCGTCCGGTGCCGAAACGGTCAGCACACACCCGTGCAGGTCCGGAGGTCGTTGTGCCCCATCTCGCCCGTCGCGCAGCCACGGCCGCGCTGGTGGTCACGCTGACGGCCGGCGCCGCCCTCTCGGGCCCAGCCGGCGCCGCGGTCGCGTCGCTGCCGGTCCCATGTCCGTCGCCTGCCGCCCACCCCTGGTGCGACCGCGCGCTGTCACCCGACGCGCGCGCTCTGCTGTTCCAGCAGGCGATGACGCAGGACGAGGAGATCAGCCTGGTCGGAGGCAACGGCAGAGGGGCAGCTCCGCACACGGGCGCGACGTACGCCGTCCCGCGTCTCGGTCTGCCCGCCGTGTTCTTCAGCGACGGCCCGGTGGGTCCACGCCAGGGGTCCGCCACGGCTCTGCCGATCCCGATGGCGCTCGCCGCGACGTGGGACCCCGGCCTGGCCTGGGCGCACGGCGAGGAGATCGCCGACGAGGCCAGGCACAAGGGCAACGACGTCGTGTTCGCCCCGACCGTCAACATCCTGCGGACGCCGCTCGGAGGGCGGACGTACGAGGCGTACGGCGAGGAGACGTTCCTCGTCGGGCAGACCGGCGTCGGCTGGATCAAGGGGGCGCAGAGCACCGGCGTCATCGCCGACGTCAAGCACTACCTGGCCAACAACCAGGAGGGCCAGCAGGGCGTGCCGCCCCTGTCCGCCGTGAACGGCGGCCGCATGGTCGTGAACGCGAACGTCGCGGAGCGGACGCTGCGTGAGGTCTACATGCCGCACTTCGAAGCTGCGGTGAAGCAGGCGGACGTCGGAACGATCATGTGCTCCTACAACCGTGTCAACGGCGTCTACGCCTGCGAGAACAGCCACACCCTGCAGAAGGTGCTCGAGAAGGAGTGGGGCTTCCGGGGCATCGTGCTGTCGGACTACGGCGCGGCCAAGGACACCGTCGGCAACATGAACAACGGCCTGGACTTCGTCCCGGCGCAGGGCCTGACCGACGCCTCCTATGACCCGAACCTCATCCGGGCTGCGCTCGCCAGCGGTGCCGTGTCACGGGCGACGCTCGACGGCCACGTCCTGCGGATGCTGCGCACGCTGTTCGCCTTCGGGTACTTCGACCGCGCGGGTTACCCGATCGACGAGGCCGTTATCGACGTCGCCGCGCACCGGCGCACGGCGCAGCGCATCGAGGAGCAGGCGATCACGCTGCTCAAGAACCAGGGCGTCCTGCCTCTTGCACCGAGCGTGAAGAAGATCGCCGTCATCGGCCCGTACGCCGACCGCTACATCACAGGTGGCGGCTCCGGCACGGTCACCGCGCGCAGCGTCGTCACTGCCCTGGAGGGCATCCGCAGCCGCGCCGGGAAGGGGGTCACGGTGACCTACGCCGACGGCAGCGACCAGGCCGCCGCGGCGGCGCTCGCTCAGGCCGCCGACGTCGCCGTGGTGGTCGTCGGCGATGTCCAGACCGAGGGTCAGGACAAGGACTGCGCGGGCCTCAACTGCACCAACGACCTCGTGAACAGCAACAGCGTGCTGCTGCTGCAGGGCTCGACGTGCGCCAGCGAGCCGTGCCCGCTCAACGGCACGGACGAGGACGGTCTGGTCCGCGCCGTTGCGGCGGCGCAGCAGCGGACGGTCGTGGTGCTGGAGACCGGGGGACCGGTGCTCACGCCGTGGCGCGACGAGGTCCCCGCCTTGGTCGAGGCCTGGTACCCCGGACAGGAGGGCGGCGCCGCGCTGGCTCGGGTGCTGTTCGGCGACGTCGACCCCGGCGGCCGGCTGCCGGCGACCTTCCCGGCGTCGGAGGACCAGCTGCCGACCGCCGGTGACCCCTCCCGCTACCCCGGCGTGGCCGAGGAGGAGCAGTACTCCGAAGGGCTGTTCGTCGGCTACCGGCACTACGACGCGCAGCACCTGACGCCGGCCTACCCGTTCGGCGCAGGCATGTCGTACACGACCTTCCGGTACGGGCCGCTCACGGTGCGGACCGCGAAAGGCCCGAACCAGGTCGCCGTGGCGAGCATGGACATCGCGAACACCGGTTCGCGGACCGGTACGGCGGTGCCACAGCTGTACGTCAGCAAGCCGGCGACGACGGCGCTCCCGCAGCCGGTGCGCCAGCTCGTGGGCTACCGGAGCGTGAGCATCCCGGCGGGACGCACCGCGCGCGTGCAGTTCCCGCTCAACGACCGGAGCTTCGCCAGCTGGGCGACGGGCGGCTGGACCACCCTCCCCGGCTGCTACGGGCTGGCTGCGGGCTACTCCTCGCGCTCCCTCCCGAGCCGCGCCACCGTGGCGCGAGGGGCGACGTGCCCGGGCGCCCAGGCGCGGCTGTCCGCCGCGTCCGACTACCGGCTGCCACTGCCGGCCCTGGCGACGAGCAGGCTGGTCCCGGCGGCCGCACCGGCGGCGGGACAGCCCCGGTCGGTCCGGGCCGGGTCGCTGCCCGCGACGGGGCTGCTCCCCGCGCTGCCCCTGCTGGGCCTGGTCGGCGTCGGCGGTGCGCTCGCACTGCGCCGCTCGCGCCGCCGCGTGGCCGGGGCGCGCTGACGTGCGCGCGCGCCGCAGTCTCGGGGTGGCCCTCGCGGGCGCCCTGGCCCTGAGCACCCAGGTGTCGGCCGCGTCGTCCCCCGCGCCAGCCGGCTGCACGTCCTACCCGGTGGTGGCGCACCTGGCGGGCGCGCGTGTCGTCGCTGCCTCGCACCTTCCGCGGGCCTGCACGACCACGACCGGCTACGCCACGTCGGAGACGACGGTGGCCGTCACCCCGCGCGGCACCGTGGTGATGAGCCCGGCGCAGACGGAGAACAGCTCGGCGCGCAGCACCGACGGCGGGCGGACCTGGACGCTGACCCAGCCGGCCACGCAGCAGTACACGTCGCTGTGGAACACCGTCGACCCGATCGTGACGGCGGACCGGCGCACCGGACGGCTGTACCTGGTCCACGCCACAGGACCGACGCGCACCACGCCGCTGCTCGTGGACGAGTCGCCGCTCCCGTACCCGGCCAACGGCCTGTCGACGGCGCTGGCGCCGGCGTACGGCTTCCAGGTCTACAGCAGCGGCGACGAGGGGCGGAGCTGGACCACGGCCGACTACGAGACGGCTCCGATCGGCGACTGGGAGAAGGTCTTCGTCGGCCCCTCCCGCAGCGGCGGCGGGTCGACCGTCTACGTCTGCGGCAACAGCCCGTTCGAGATCGTGGGGCCCGGGCGGCTCTGCTACCGCTCGCACGACTCCGGTGCGACCTTCTCGCCGGCCGGCTTCGTCTTCCCCTCCGCTGCGCAGCCGGAGGCGTGCGCGGCCCTGGCCGCCAACAACGGCACGGTCGGGCCGGACGGCACGGTCTACCAGCCGGTGTCGTGCACCGACCGCTCCTACGTCGCGGTCAGCACCGACGAGGGTGCTACCTACGTCTGGCACGCCGTGCCGGGCACGACCGGCACCGGCACCGGTCTCAACGGCCAGTCCTTCCAGGTCGCGGCCGATGCGCGCGGCACGGTCTACGCCGGCTGGATGGACGGGGACGCACTGCGGCTCAGCCGCTCCCGCGACCGAGGGGCGTCGTGGACGAGCCTCGGCAACGTCGCCGTGCCCGGCGCGCACGGCGTCGCGCTGGGCCAGCTGGCGGCGGGGGCTGCTGGGCAGGTCGGGTTCGCGTACTACGCCGCCACCCGTGCCGGGCAGGACGAGCTCACGGCCTACGTCACCCAGACCGCGAACGGCAACGGCAGCCGGCCGGTCTACGTCAGCGCTGCCCTGACCGACCCGGCCCACCCGGCCTTCCAGGACCTGGGGCTGGGTGGGCCGTCGCCCCGAGCCGACTACATCGGGGCCGCGTTCGACAGCGCCGGGCGGCTGTGGGCGGCGATGGTCCGGCAGACCTCAGCGCCGCGGTCGGACGGGACGATCGGCACGCTCGGGATCGTCGGGCACCTCTCGCAGGCGCCGGCGGAGCGCTAGAGCAGCCACCACGACGGCCGCCGGACCCTTTCGGGCTCAGGCCGTCGCGACGTCACCGGGTGCGCAGCCGGGGGAGGCCGCGCCGGCCAGCCCCTCGGCCAGGACGTCCACGAGCCGGGCGGCTTCGGTCGGTGCCAGGCGGACGGTGCCGATGCAGACATCGCCGCGCCAGGAGGACAGCACGACGCAGCCGAGCTCGGTGTGCCAGGACACCCGCAGCGCGCGCGACCCATCACGCGCGTCGGCGAGCCACTCGCCGCGTGGCGGCAGGGAGACGACGGTCACCCCGTGAGCGTGGCGGAAGGCACACGGGCTGGCAAGCGGTGTGCGCACCCCTCGTACCGGGGGCGTGCACGCCGTGCCACCGTGTGCGGCACCTGCAACCCACTCGAGAGGAGCCGACGTGCTCGACGCCGTAGGCCTGCGCGTGCTCGCCCGCTCCGGGCTGCTCGCTCCCGTCCGCCCGGACAAGCTGCTCGGCCTCGGGCTGGCGGTCGCGCGATGGGGGGTCACGCCGGCGACGGGCTACGCCGCGGGCGCCGTCCGCCACCCCCGGCGCCTCGCGGTGGTCGACGACGACGGCCCGCTCACCTGGCGTGAGGTCGACACGCGCACGGACCGGCTGGCCAGCGAGCTGCGCGCCCGCGGGCTGCGCGAGGGCGACGCCGTCGGGCTGCTGGCCCGCAACGGCCGCGGACTGGTGGAGGGCGCGGTCGCGCTGGCCAAGGTCGGAGCGGACGTGCTCTACCTCAACACCGGCAGCGCAGGCGGTCCGCTCGCGGAGATCCTCGACCGCGAGGGCGCCCGGATGGTGCTGCACGACGCGGAGTTCGGGGAGCTGCTCGCCGAGTCGGTGCAGGGGCGGACGGCGATCACGACCGAGGAGCTGTCCGAGCTGGCGGCGACGTCGACGGCCGGCCCGCCGCCCAAGCCGGGGCGCGCCTCCCGTCAGGTCATCCTCACGAGCGGCACCACGGGAGCCCCCCGCGGGGCGGCCCGCAGCGGCGGCGGTGTGGAGGACGCGGTGGCGATGCTGTCCCGCATCCCGCTCAAGGCCGGTGGCACGACCGTCATCGCCGCGCCGACGTTCCACGCCTGGGGCCTCGGGATGCTGTCCATGTCGATGCTGCTCGGGTCCACGGTGGTCCTGCAGCGCAGGTTCGACCCCGAGCGGGTGCTCGAGGCGGTCGAGCAGCACCGGGCCACGGCGCTGGTCGTCGTGCCGGTGATGCTCGAGAAGCTCGTCAAGGCAGCGGCTTCCGGCCGATGGGACGTGTCCTCCCTGGAGATCATCGCCAGCAGCGGCAGCGCTCTGCCGGGTGATCTCGTGGAGCGGGTCTCGACGACCTTCGGCCCGGTGCTGCACAACCTCTACGGCTCGACCGAGGTGGCGTACGCCGCCGTCGCGACGCCCGAGGACCTGGCCGCCGACCCCCGCACCGCCGGCAAGCCGCCGCACGGCGTCGTCCTGCGCGTCGTCGACGAGGACGGCAAGGACTGCCCGCCCGGGACGCACGGGCGCATCTTCGTGGGCAGCGGCCAGTCGTTCGAGGGCTACACCGACGGCTCCGACAAGGACCGCCTCGACGGGCTGGTCCCGACCGGTGACCTGGGGACGTTCGACGAGCAGGGCCGCCTGACGGTGCTCGGCCGCGACGACGACATGGTCGTCATCGGCGGCGAGAACGTCTACCCGGGACAGGTCGAGGACGTGCTGGCCGCGGACCCGTCGGTGGACGACGTGGCGGTCGTCGACGTGGAGGACGCGGAGTACGGCGTGCGCCTGGTGGCCCACGTCGTGCCGTGCGGCGACGGCATCGACGAGGACCACCTGAAGCAGCTCGTCCGCAGCCGGCTCGCGCGCTTCGCGGTGCCGCGCGAGTGGCGGGTCGTCGACGAGCTGCCGCGCAACTCGACCGGCAAGGTGCTGAAGAAGGAGCTGAGGAGCGCGCAGTGACCGCCCCGGCGCAGCTCGACCGGCCGGAGGTCGAGGAGGACACGACCGAGGACCGGCCGTGGGTGGCGATCGTCTGGAACGACCCGGTCAACCTCATGAGCTACGTGACGCACGTGCTGATGGAGCTGTTCAGCCACCCGCGCGAGGTCGCCGAGCAGATGATGATGGACGTCCACACCAAGGGCCGGGCCGCCGTCAGCAGCGGCACCCGCGAGCAGATGGAGCACGACGTCGCCCGCCTGCACGCGAAGGGCCTGTGGGCGACGCTCCAGCAGGACTGACCTCGCTAGGGTCTGGTCCCGATGAGGTTCAAGCGCAAGCGGTCCGGGGCGGTCGTCGCTGAGGTCGACCGCATCGAGGCGGACCTGCTCAGCGCGATGGCCGGCGACCTCATGGCGCTGCTGGGGGCCGACGACGAGGACGCGCCCGACCAGGACCCCTTGGCCGCTATGGTCGGGATGTCCACCGAGCCCGTGGAGCGGCCGGACG
Organism: Mycobacteriales bacterium; assembly: GCA_046594005.1. Taxonomy (GTDB): domain Bacteria; phylum Actinomycetota; class Actinomycetes; order Mycobacteriales; family SCTD01; genus SCTD01. The sequence continues at coordinate 20,490 of JBKJQM010000379.1, read as the reverse complement.
ACCCGGCGCTGGCGCGCCTGCTGCCGGACGCGTACGGCGGCGACGAGCAGGCCGCGGCGGAGTTCCGGCGCTACACCGACGGCGACCTGCGGGGCGGCAAGAGGGCCAACGCGGGGATCGTGCTGGCCTCCCTGGCGCCGCTGCTCGAGGACGGCGGCCGGTTGCAGCTCGACCGCGACGAGTGCGACGCCTGGCTCGGGACCCTGAACGACCTGCGCCTGGTCCTCGGGACCCGGCTCGAGGTGACCGAGGAGACCGAGCTCGACGACCCCGGCGACAGCCCGCGCGCGCAGGCGCTCCAGGTGTACGGCTGGCTGGGCTGGCTGCAGGAGACGCTGCTCTCCTGCCTGGCCCCCCGCGGCCCTCGCTAGCCTGACCGGGTGCTCGAGCTCCCGCAGGCCATGGTCGACGCCGTGGTGGCCCACGCCCGCCGGGACCACCCGGACGAGTGCTGCGGCGTCATCTCCGGCAAGGACGGCGTCGCGTCCCGGCTGTTCGCGATGGAGAACGCCGAGCGCTCACCGACCGGGTTCGTCTTCGACAGCGCCGAGTGGCTGCGGGTCTACCGCGACATCGACGACGCCGACGAGGAGCCGCTGGTCGTCTACCACTCGCACACCGCGACCGAGGCCTACCCCTCGCGCACCGACGTCCGGTGGTCGGCGACCGCGGGCTTCCCGCACTGGTTGCTCGTCTCGACGCGCGACGAGCGCGACGAGGTGCGGGCGTTCACCATCGAGGACGGCGTGGTGACCGAGCAGGAGGTGCGCGTCACCTGAGGAACAACCTGCTGTTGCGCGCCTGTTGACCCGGAAGACCCGTTCAGACCGAGGAGAAGACACACACATGGCCGTCGAGGTCCGCATCCCGACCATCCTGCGCACGTACACCGGTGGCGAGAAGGCCGTTCAGGGCTCCGGCGCCACCCTTACCGCGCTGCTCGACGACCTGGACAGCCGGCACAGCGGCCTGCGCGGCCGGCTCGTGACCGAGGAGGGCAATCTCCACCGCTTCGTCAACGTCTACGTCAACGACGAGGACGTCCGCTTCCTCGGTGGCCTCGAGACCAAGATCAACGACGGCGACAACGTCACCGTGTTGCCGGCCGTCGCAGGCGGGTCCCGCTAGCGCATGAGGTTCGACTCGCTGCTGGAGTCCGTCGGGCGCACGCCGCTCGTCGGTCTCCCGCGGCTGTCCCCGTCGCCGGAGGTCCGGCTGTGGGCCAAGATGGAGACCGACAACCCCACCGGCTCGGTGAAGGACCGCGCGGCCCTCTACATGGTCGCGCAGGCCGAGAAGGAGGGGCTGCTCCGCCCGGGCGTCACCGTCCTGGAGCCGACCTCGGGCAACACCGGCATCTCGCTGGCCATGGTCTGCCGCCTGCGCGGCTACCGGCTGATCTGCGTGATGCCGGAGAACACCTCGATCGAGCGTCGCCAGCTCCTGACGATGTACGGCGCCGAGATCGTCACGTCACCCGCCGCCGGCGGCAGCAACCAGGCCGTGGCGGTCGCCAAGCAGCTGTCCGCCGAGAACCCCGACTGGGTGATGCTCTACCAGTACGGCAACCCCGCCAACGCGCTGGCGCACTACGAGACGACCGGGCCCGAGATCCTCGAGGACCTGCCGTCGATCACCCACTTCGTGGCCGGGCTGGGCACCACGGGCACCCTCATGGGGACCGGGCGCTACCTGCGGGAGAACGTCCCCGGCGTGCGCATCATCGCGGCCGAGCCGCGCTACGGCGAGCTCGTCTACGGGCTGCGCAACATCGACGAGGGCTTCGTTCCCGAGCTGTACGACGGCAGCGTCCTGTCCTCCCGCTTCTCGGTCGGGCCGCGCGAGGCGCTGCGCCGTACGCGCCAGCTGGTCGAGGAGGAGGGCATCTTCGCCGGCATCTCCACCGGGGCGATCCTGCATGCCGCGATCGGTGAGGCCATGAAGGCCGTCAAGGCAGGCGAGCGCGCCGACATCGTCTTCGTCGTCTGTGACGGCGGCTGGAAGTACCTCTCCACCGGCGCCTACGCCGGCACCCTCGAGGAGGCCGAAGCGGCCCTCGAGGGACAGCTCTGGGCCTAGTCCCAGGTCGACCGGGCAGCCGGCAGGCTGCGCCGGAACGGGTCGGGCACCGGCGCCTCGTGCAGGTCCGCGCGCGGGCAGCTGGCCAGCGTCAGGTCCGCGACGCGCAGCACCTCGTCGCACAGCCCGTCGACCGTCATCCCGCGGGCCAGGCCGGCGTCGGTGAGGCTGACCCGGTAGATCGTCGCGGCGTAGGTGTCCCACGTGATGTGCAGCGAGCCGAGCAGGACCGCCGTCCCGCGCATCCCGGACGGGCCGTCGAACGGGCCGCTGTAGCGCTGGATCGTCCCCACGGCGCTGGACCAGACGCCGCCCGCGCTGACGTCCTGGCGGGCCAGCCAGCTCAGGATCTCGCGCGCCGCCCGCTCCGGCAGGACGGCAGCGGGCCGGATGACCCGTTCTCTCTCGTGCTGCGTGCGCAGGTCCATGACCACCCTTCGGCAGCCGGGGCGGGTGGACTGGAGCAGGACGGCCTGGTCCCTTCTCGTCAACACCGCTGCGCCGGACGGCCCAGCGCCCGCCGCGGCCTCCGGGACCGGGCCTAGGGTGGCCCGCATGTCGAGCACCGACGCGGCGATCGGGGTCTTCGACTCCGGTGTCGGCGGCCTCACCGTGGCCCGGGCGCTGCTCGACCAGCTGCCCAACGAGCCGCTGCTGTACGTCGGCGACACCGCGCACGGCCCGTACGGCCCGTTGCCCCTCGCCGACGTCCGCCGGCACGCCCTCGCGGCCATGGACACCCTGGTCGAGGACGGCATCAAGATGCTCGTCATCGCCTGCAACAGCGCCAGCAGCGCCTGCCTGCGCGATGCGCGTGAGCGCTACGACATCCCGGTCGTCGAGGTCATCCAGCCGGCGGCCCGGCGGGCGGTGGCCGCCACCCGCAAAGGCCGGGTGGGGCTGCTCGCGACGGCGGTGACGGTGCAGAGCCGGGCGTACGACGACGCCTTCGCCGCCGCCCCGCACGTGACGCTGACCAGCGCCGCGTGCCCCCGATTCGTCGACTTCGTGGAGCGCGGCGTGACGACCGGGCGTCAGCTGCTTCAGCTGGCCACCCACTACCTCGACCCGGTCCTGCGCGCCGACGTCGACACCGTGGTGCTCGGCTGCACGCACTACCCGCTGCTCACCGGCATGCTGAGCCTGGTGGTGGGCGAGCAGGTGACGCTGGTCAGCAGCGCCGAGGAGACGGCCAAGGACGTCTACCGGGTGCTCGCGCGCGAGGGCCTGGACCGCGACCCGGACCGGCCACCTCCCGTGCACCGCTTCCGGGCGACCGGCGACGCGGAGCCGTTCGCGCGTCTGGGCCGCCGCTTCCTCGGCCCGGAGATAGGGGAGGTGGCCCGCCTGTGAAGCTGACCGTCCTGGGCTGCGCGGGGACCTTCCCGAGCGCGGAGTCGTCCTGCTCGGGCTACCTCGTCGAGCACGACGGCTTCCGTCTCGTCCTGGACCTCGGATCGGGCGCCCTGGGAGCGCTGCAGCGGCACGTCGGCCTGTTCGACGTCGACGCCGTCTACGTCAGCCACGTGCACGCCGACCACTGCATCGACCTCGTCGCCTACTCCTACGCCCGCCGCTACCACCCGGGCGGCATCCCACCGCGGTTGCCGGTCTACGGTCCGAAGGGGCTGGGCGCCCGGCTGTGCGGCGCGTTCGAGGAGCCGCCGGTCGACGGCCTGCTCGACGTCTTCGACTTCCGCGAGGTGCCGGTCGGCAGGCAGGCGATCGGTCCGTTCACGGTCACCAGCGCGCGCATGAACCACCCCGTCGAGTGCCACGGTCTCCGGCTGGAGGCAGGTGGGCGGTCGCTCGTCTACTCCGGGGACACGGCCACCTCGCCGGCTCTGGTGGAGCTCGCACGGGACGTCGACGTCCTGCTGTGCGAGGCGTCCTGGCCGGAGGACCCGGCGAACCCGCCGGGCCTGCACCTGTCCGGGCGCGAGGCGGGGGAGCACGCTGCTGCGGCCGGCGTGCACCGCCTGCTGCTCACCCACCTGATGGCCTGGTCCGAGCCGGAGGCGATGCGCGCCGAGGCGAGGGCGGCGTACGACGGGCCGCTCGAGGTCGTCCGGTCCGGGGCGTCGTACGACGTGTGAGGCACGTCTGACAGGCTCGACCACGTGACTCGACACGACGGCCGCGCGCCCGACCAGCTCCGCCAGGTCTCCCTCACCCGCGGGTGGCTGGACCACGCCGAGGGGTCCTGCCTCGTGGAGTTCGGCCGCACCCGGGTGCTGGTCGCCGCCAGCGCCCAGACGGGTGTGCCGCGGTGGCGCAAGGGCTCCGGGCTGGGCTGGGTGACGGCGGAGTACGCGATGCTGCCGCGCGCGACGCACACCCGCAGCGACCGCGAGTCGGTCAAGGGCAAGCTCGGCGGCCGGACGCACGAGATCTCCCGCCTCGTCGGCCGGAGCCTGCGGGCTGCCATCGACCTCGAGCGGCTGGGCGAGAGCACCATCGCGATCGACTGCGACGTGCTGCAGGCCGACGGCGGCACCCGCACCGCCGCCATCACCGGGGCGTACGTCGCGCTCGCCGACGCGTGCGCGCACCTCGGCCGGCCGCAGGCGATGGTCCGCAGTGTCGCCGCCATCAGCGTCGGCATCGTCGACGGGACGCCGGTGCTGGACCTGGACTACCCCGAGGACGTCTCGGCGGGCACCGACATGAACGTCGTCGCCACCGGCGAGGGCGAGCTCATCGAGGTGCAGGGCACCGCCGAGGGCGCGCCGTTCAGCCGTGCCGAGCTCGACGCGCTGCTCGACCTCGCGGTCGGCGGCATCGCCGACCTCGCCCGTCTGCAGGCCTCCGCGCTGGCCGAGCCGCTGCGCGTCAAGCACAGCGGCGACGCCGCCAAGATGTGATGCGCGTGGTCTTGGCAACCCGCAACCCGGGGAAGGTCGAGGAGCTGCGGCGCATCCTTGCCGGGGCTGTCGAGCTCGTCGGGCTCGACGACGTCACCCCGTACGAGCCGGGGCCCGAGACCGGCGCCACCTTCGAGGAGAACGCCGTCGCGAAGGCGGTGGAGGCCGTCCGGCACACCGGTCTGCCCGCGGTCGCCGACGACAGCGGTCTGGCCGTCGACGCCCTGAACGGCATGCCGGGCGTGCTGTCCGCGCGCTGGGCGGGGGAGCACGGCCAGGACCTCGCCAACCTCGAGCTGCTGCTGAAGCAGGCTCAGGACGTGCCGGACGAGCGCAGGCAGGCCGGCTTCGTGTGCGCCGCGGCGTTCGCGCTGCCGGACGGGCGCACCGACGTGGTGCGGGGCGAGCTGCGGGGGGTGCTGGCCCGCGCGCCGCGCGGCACCGGGGGCTTCGGCTACGACCCGGTCCTGGTGCCGGACGGCCTCGACACCACCACCGCGGAGCTGTCGGCCGCGGACAAGGACGCGATCAGCCACCGGGGCAAGGCCTTCCGGCTCCTGGCGCCGCGGCTGGTGGAGGCGCTCCGTGTCGTCTGAGCACGTGCACGGCGACACCGGGCTGCAGAGCGACGTCCTCGAGGACCTCGTCGAGGCCAAGAACTACCGGCGCTGGCTGGTCGACCTGGCGCTGCCGTACCTCGGCGACGACCCGCTCGAGATCGGCAGCGGACTCGGGCACTACGCCGCCGACTGGGCGGCCGCAGGCGTCCCCCGCTGGACCGCGAGCGAGGCCGACCCCGGCCGGCTGGCGCAGCTGCGCCAGCGGTTCGCCGGGGATCCGGTCGTGCGGGTGCGCGAGCTGGCGGTGCCGATCTCGGAGACGGCCTCGCACTCGGCGGTCGTCGCCTACAACGTGCTCGAGCACATCCCGGACGACGTGGCGGCCGTGCAGGCGTTCGCGGGGCTGCTGCGGGTCGGCGGGCGGGTCGTGCTCGTGGTGCCGGCGTTCCCGAGCGCGATGAGCGAGTTCGACCTCGCCATCGGTCACCAGCGCCGCTACCGCCGCCGGACACTGCGCTCGGCGGTGGAGCAGGCCGGGCTCGAGGTCGAGGTCCTTCAGCACGTCAACCTGCTGGGGCTGCTGGGCTGGTACGTCCTCGTCAAGGCGTTGAAGGGCCGGCCGAAGGCGGGGTTCGTCCTGACCGTCTACGACCGCCTCGTGGTGCCGGTCCTGCGCCGCGTCGAGGCCCGGGTGACGCCGCCGTTCGGGCAGTCGCTGCTGGTCGTGGCGCGCAAGCCGTAGCCCTCACGGCAGGAACAGCGACGAGTCGCCGAACTCGTGCCAGAGGTACCGCTCCGCGACCGCCGCCTCGTACGCCTCGTGCACCAGGTCGGGCCCTGCAACGGCCTCGAGCAGCTGCAGGTGGCTGGCCTCCGGCGCGTGCAGGCCGGTGACGAGGCCGTCCACCACGCGGGCCGGGCGGTCGCGCCCGAGCACCAGGTCGGTCCAGCCCGAGCGGGCGTGGACGACGCCGGCGACGTCCGCCGCGGACTCCAGCGCCCGGGTCACGGTGGTGCCTACGGCGATGATCCGCCCCCGGCCGCGGACGGCGTTGACCAGGCGCGCGGTGGCCTCCGGCACCTCGAAGCGCTCGGCCTGCGGCGCCTCGTGCAGCTCGGGGCTGGACACGCCGGCGTGCAGGACGACCGGAGCCAGGGCGATGCCGCGGCGGACGAGCCGCGTCACGAGGTCGGCGGTGAAGGGCCGTCCGGCGCTCGCCATCTCTGCGCTGCCGGGCTGCTCGGCGAAGACGGTCTGGTACGCCGACAGCGGCGCGGGCCGGCACAGGTAGGCGTACGTGACGGGGCGGCCGTGGCGGGCCAGCCAGGTCGGCACGTCGACGGGTCGCGAGGGGGTGGCCCGGCGCAGGCGGCCGCCGTCGTGGTCGTGCAGCCGCAGCACCAGGTCCCCGGGCAGGCGCACGGTCGCGCCGGCCTCCTCGAGCAGGGGGCCGTCGGGGCGGCGCAGCTCGACCACCCAGTCGCCGTCGTCCAGCACCGTCGACACGTGCACGGGCAGCCGGCGACCGTCGTCGAGCACCCCGTCGACAGCGGCGGCCAGGGTGGCGGAGGTGTTGACGACCACGAGGTCGCCCGGGGTCAGCAGGTCCGGCAGGTCGCGGAACGTCCGATGCTGCAGGCCGTTGCGCCCGGCGACCAGCAGCCGGACCTCGTCGCGGGCGAGGCCGCGCTGCTCGGGGGTGCGGTCCGCCTCGCTGCCCGCGGGGAGCGAGAACTGCAGGGCGCTGCTCACGCCAGGACCGCCACGGCCGGCAGGTCCGCCCGCCGGTAGCGGCCGCTGGGCAGGTCCTCGTCGACCAGGCGCAGCAGCGCGGGCACGACGCTCTCCGGCGTCGGCAGCGCTGTCAGGTCGGCGTCCGGGTCGGCCAGCCCGTGCAGGTCGGTGCCCATGTCGCCGGGATCGAAGGCGTAGGCACGCAGGTCCGGGTTCTCCACGGCCAGCACCGCGGTGGCGTGGTCGAGGGCGGCCTTGGCGGCGCCGTAGCCGCCCCAGGTCGCGTACGCCTCGACCGCCGCGTCCGACGACACGTCGACGATGCGCCCGGCCCGCAGGCGGAGAGCAGGCAGGACGAGCTGCACCAGGGCGATCGGTGCGAGGGCGTTGACCTCGAACACCTCCAGCAACTCGGGCAGCGGGTGCTCGGAGAGCGGGCCCATCGGCGACGGTCCGAGGACGCTGGCGTTGTTGACCAGCAGGTCGAGCCCGCCGGCCACGGCCGCGGCGAGGTCCTCGCGGTGGGCGTCGTCGACGACGTCCCCGGCGATGGCCCGCACGCCGGGCAGCCCGGCCACGGCGCGGTGGAGCCCTTCGCCGTCGCGGGCGTCGACGACGACGTGCCAGCCGCGGGCCGACAGCTCACGGGTGAGGGCGAGGCCCAGGCCGCGGGACGCGCCGGTGACGAGGGCGATGGGGGAGGAGGGGTGGTCAGCAGGTGTCATGCAGTGCATGCTGCAAGTTGAAGTCAACTTCATGTCAAGCGAGGAGAGTCGATGGACGGTCGCGACCTGCTGCCCATCGGGGACGTGGCGCAGCGCTCGGGCTTCGCGACGTCCGCGCTGCGCTACTACGAACGTGAGGGACTGATCGCCTCGGAGCGCTCGCCGGGCGGGCAGCGGCGCTACGCGCGCAGCGTCCTGCGACGGCTGGCCTTCGTCCGCGCCGCCCAGAACGTCGGACTGTCCTTGGAGGAGGTCCGGGAGGCGCTCGCCACGCTGCCGGCCGGCCGCACGCCCACCCGCGCCGACTGGGCCCGGCTGTCCCGTGCGTGGAAGGCGCGTCTCGACGAGCAGATCGCGGCGCTGGAGAAGCTGCGTGACGGCCTGACCGGCTGCATCGGCTGCGGGTGCCTGTCGCTGAGGACCTGCGCGCTGTACAACCCGGGCGACGTCGCCGGGGCCGAGGGTGCGGGAGCGCGGTACCTCGGACGGTCGCTGCGCCGCCCTGTCTAGCGGCTGGTGCGGGGCACGGTGCGGATGACCGCGAGGCAGCGCTCGGGGTTGCGCGGCTCGTCGCTCGGGCCCGTCTCGGGCGCCGTCGGGTCGAACAGCACCGCCTTGGCGCCGTCCCGCACGATGGTCTGCCGGACGTTGCTGACGTCGCCGATGCGGGCGAGCATGTCCCCGCGCGTCCCCAGCCGGCCGGTGTCAGCCAGCTGGTGGCCGAACACCACCCACACCCGCTGCCGCGCGAAGCGACCGGTCAGCAGGGCCGCCGGGTCGTTGCAGCGCCCACCGACCTCCTCCGTGGTGGCGAACAGGATGACGCCGTCGCGGCCAAGACCCGTGAGCCCGGTGTAGAAGTCGTAGGGCGCCTTGGCGGGGATGTCGACGAGCACCAGGTCGTCGGGCCGCATGGACACCTGCAGCTGCTCCATCACCGGCCGCAGCTCCTCGACGTGCAGCACCTCGTGCGTCTGCCGGAGGGAGCTGGCCGCCGCCGGGGCGGCCACGAGGGTGAGCGCGGCGGCGCCGGCCATCAGCGCCCGGCCGCTCTGGAGGTGATGCGGCAGTACGGCCGCCAGCGCGATGGCGGCGAGCGGGACCGTCCACAGGGCCAATCGGCTCGCGAACGGGTAGGCGGACAGGGCCGCGGCGACCACCGCCACGGGCACCGCCGCGGTGGCCAGCAGCCACGAGCGCCGTTCGTACCGCCAGAGGCGGTAGGTCCCGAAGGCCAGCAGAAGCAGCGCGATCGGCCAGACCCGCAGCTCGAGCGGGTCGTCGCTGAGGTCGACCGCGCGTCGCAGCAGCCAGGTCGGCAGGTCGGCGGCGCGGTCCGGGAACGTGTAGCCCCAGAATCCGGAGAGCACCTGGCTGTCCGACAGCCGGTGCAGCACCGCGACGTACGCCACGCCCAGCGACAGGACCCACGCCGACAGCACCAGCGCCGTGAGGACCGCCCGGCGCAGCCCCCCGGCCCGCAGCGCCCCGAGCACGATCGCGATGCTCAGGCCGGTGAGCGCGAACACCGATGCGAAGGAGGCCCACACCGCGATGGAGCCGGCCAGCGCCAGCACCTGGACCGGGCGCCCGGGACCGGAGCCGCGGGGGATGCGCAGGGCCAGCAGGACCAGGGCGAGCACCACTGCGACGTCGACGCTGTAGGGCTTCACCTCGTTCGAGAAGTACAGCAGCGTCGGGGACAGCACCATGAGGGCGACGGCGACCGGGACGAGCACCGCCGGCAGCAGCCGCCGGGCCAGGAGCCAGCCCAGCACGAGGGCGGCGAGGCCACCGATGAGCGGCACCACGCGCAGGGCCCGCTCGTGGTCGCCGAACAGGTCGATCGACAGGCGCGACGCCCACAGCCACAGGACGGGTGCGGCCTGCTCGCCCTGCAGCGGCTCGGCGACGAGCTCGACGTAGCCCCGGCTGACCAGGCTGCGGGCGATCAGTGCCTCGTCGAGCCACAGCGAGCGAGCCGCGTTCCACTGGAACAGCCGGACGTAGGCGCCGAGCGCCAGCAGCAGCAGGGGCACCGCGCGCGTCCAGAAGGCGTGCAGCGGGCGGGGGACGGGAGGCCCGGGCGCTCGGTGCCGCCCGCGGAGCGGTAGCGACGGCCGCTCGGGGAGCGCGACCTCGGCGGCCTCGTCGGTGGTGATCAGGGGCGGCCGGGGGCCGACCCCGCGAGGGCGCGCCCGCGCGCCCGCTCCCGCGACAGGATCCACAGCGCCTCGACGCCGTCCTTCCACGTGAGCTTCTTGCCCTCCTCGCGGCTGCGCGCCTTGTAGGAGATCGGCACCTCGTACGGGCGGTAGCCGCGGACCAGCAGCTTTCCGGTCACCTCGGCCTCCATGCCGAAGCCGGCGCTGGTGACGTCGAGCTCGCGGTAGAGCTCGAGCGGCAGCAGCTTGAAGCAGGTCTCGAGGTCGGAGATCCAGCAGTCGTAGACGACGTTGGCGAACATCGTCACGGCCTTGTTGCCGAGGACGTACCAGAAGCTGTACGCCGTGTGGCTGCCGAAGGTCCGGGTGCCGTAGACGACGGTGGCCTCCCCGGACAGCACCGGGGCAAGCAGCAGCGGGATCTCCTCCGGCGCGTACTCGAGGTCCGCATCGCAGATGATCATGTAATCGCCGGTGGCGCTCTTCGCGGCGGTCCGGATCGCGGCGCCCTTGCCCTGGTTGACGGGGTGGTGGACGACCTTGGCGCGCGGGTCGTCCAGGGCGTCGAGCAGGGCGGCCGTCCCGTCGGTGCTGCCGTCGTTGACGACGACGACCTCGACGTCGCAGGGGTACTCCACGTCGAGCACCCGCTTGAGCGCGGCAGTGACCGTGGCGGCCTCGTTGTAGACGGGGACCAGGACCGACAGCTTCACGGCGAGAACGCTAGCGGACGAGCTCCGGGTGGGAGCGGAAGTAGGCGAGGGTGCGCTCGAGTCCTTCCTCGTACCCGATCTCGGGCTCCCAGCCGAGCTGGGCCTTGGCCAGGGTGATGTCGGGCTGGCGGATGGTGGGGTCGTCGGTCGGGCGCGGGATGAAGACGATCTCGCTGTCGCTGTTCGTCAGCTTCTTGATCGTCTCGGCGAGGTGCAGCACGGAGGTCTCGTGGGGGTTGCCGATGTTCACCGGGCCGGCGAGGTCCGAGCGCAGGAGCTTGAGGATCCCGGCGATGAGGTCGTCGACGTAGATGATCGAGCGGGTCTGGCTGCCGTCGCCGGCGACGGTGATGGGGCGTCCGGTCAGGGCCTGGCTGGCGAACGCCGGGATCGCGCGGCCGTCGTTGGGGCGCATCCGCGGGCCGTGCGTGTTGAAGATCCGCACGATGGCGGTGTCGACGTCGTGGGTGCGGCGGTAGGCCATGGTCAGCGCTTCCGCGAACCGCTTGGCCTCGTCGTAGACGCCGCGCGGCCCGACAGGGTTGACGTGCCCCCAGTAGGTCTCGGGCTGCGGGTGGACCTGCGGGTCGCCGTAGGTCTCCGAGGTGCTCGCGAGCAGGAACCGGGCGCCCTTCTCCTTGGCCAGGCCCAGGGCGTGCAGCGTCCCGAGGGAGCCGACCTTCATCGTCTCGATCGGCAGCAGCAGGTAGTCGATCGGGCTCGCCGGCGAGGCGAAGTGCAGCACCTGGTCGACCGGCCCGGGGACGTGGACGTACTCGGTGACGTCGCACTTGATCAGCCGGAAGCCGTCGTGCTCCATCAGGTGCTCGACGTTGGTCGGCGTGCCGGTCAGGAAGTTGTCGAGGGCGATGACCTCGTGGCCGTCGGCGAGCAGCTGCTCGCACAGGTGGGATCCCAGGAAGCCGGCACCGCCGGTCACGACCGTTCGCGTCATGACGTCGAGGCTAGTTGTGGACATCGCTCCGAGGTGTCGGAGGTGCCCGGGAGGGTCGGTCCGTGAGAGTCGCGGACGTGGACGAGGCAGTGCTGCGGGACGCCGTGGCCCAGGCGACCAGCTGGGCGGACGTCAAGCGTGCGTGCGGCATCGGCGGGGGTGGCGCGGTGCACCGTGCGCTGCGTCGACGGGTGGCGGCGCTGGGGCTGTCCGTCGCGTGGCACGGCCGCGCGCGCACGACCTACGACGACGAGACGCTCCGGGTGCTCGTGGCCAAGGCCGACAGCCTCGCCGACGTGTTGCGGGCGCTCGGCCTGGCGCAGGCCGGCGGGACGCACGCCCACCTGGGCCGGCGGGTGCGGGCCCTCGGGCTCGACACGAGTCACTGGACCCGCCGACGCCGGGCCATGGCCAGGACGCGACCGCTGACCAGCCAGGCCGTCCTGGTCAGGCGACCGGACGCGGAACGGCGGCGGCCGGGGGCCGTGCTCGCACGAGCGCTCGTGCAGACCGGACGGCCGTACCTGTGCACCGGCTGCGGCACCGGTGGTACCTGGGAGGGGCGGCCGCTGGTCCTGCACGTCGACCACGTCGACGGCGACTGGCGCAACGACGATGCGGGCAACCTGCGCTTCCTCTGCCCGAACTGCCACAGCCAGACCGCGACCTGGTGCCGCAAGCTCAGCGCGCGGCCGTCCTAGTGCGCACGGGGGGATTCGAACCCCCACGCCCGAGGGCGACAGGACCTAAGCCTGTTGCGTCTACCTGGTTCCGCCACGCGCGCCGACTCCGCGAGCGTACGGCCAGCGGCGTGCATGCGGCGTGCCCAGGCCGCAGACGCTGGCGCTACCCGCGCGGAGCACCCGTGGACCGCGCCGGACCGTCGATGCCGAGGTCGCGGCGGAGCTTTGCGACGTGGCCCTTGGCCTTCACCGCGTACGACGCGGTCGTCAGCACGCCCTGCTCGTCCACGACGAACGTCGAGCGGATGACGCCGACCACTGTCTTGCCGTACAGCGACTTCTCGCCGTAGGCCCCGTAGGCCGTCAGGACCTCCTTCGACGGGTCCGACAGCAGCGGGAAGGTCAGCCCCTCCGCGTCCCGGAACCGCTGGAGCTTCGCCGGCGGGTCGGGGGACAGGCCGATCACCTCGTACCCCGCCGCCTGCAGGGACGACAGGCTGTCCCGGAAGTCGCAGGCCTGCGTCGTGCAGCCGGGCGTCGAGGCGGCCGGGTAGACGTACAGCACGACCTTGCGGCCGCGCAGGCCGCGGAGCGAGACCTCGCGACCGTCGGCGTCGGGCAGCGTGAAGTCAGGGGCGGGACTACCGGGTGACAGGCGAACGGGGGTGGCCACGGGCCGATCCTGTCAGCGCGCCGCACCGACGAGCGGCGCAGGGGTGGGCAGGTCGGTGTGGTCGTCCAGCCCGGCCGCCCGGCGCAGCCCGCGCTGGCCGGTGATGGCCAGGACGACGAGGAACGCCACCGCGTTGACCAGCACGATCGTCGTGCCCGAGGGGATCTCGAGCTGGAAGGACAGGTACATCCCGATCGCGCCCGCGGCGGCTCCGAGCAGGGTCGAGATCCGCAGCATGCGGCTGAACGAGTTCGACGACATCCGCGCGACGACCGCTGGGATGACCAGCGTCGCGGCCACGAGAGTCACGCCGATGATCTTCAGGGTCGCGAGGATTGAGACCGACAGCACCAGCATCAGCAGGGCGTCCATCCGGCGGACCCGGACGCCCGAGACATCGGCGACCTCGGGGTCGAAGGTCGAGAACAGGAACGCCCGGTAGAGCACCGTGAAGACGACGAGGGCGAACACCAGCGCGCCGCCGAGCAGCAGCAGGTCGGAGCCGGCGACGCCGTTGATGCTGCCGAACAGCAGCGCGTCGAACGCCGGTCCCTTGGTGCCGAACCGGGTCAGCAGCGCGACGCCGAGGGCGAACGACGCCGTGGTGACCACGCCGATCGCCGCGTCGGCGCCGATGCGCTTGCTGCGGGTGACGGCGTTGATGGCCAGCGCGGAGGCCAGCCCCCACAGGCCGGCGCCCAGCAGGATGGGCACGCCGAGCAGCGGGGCCGCGGCGTACCCGCCGAAAATGGCGTGCGACAGCCCGTGGCCGATGTAGCTCATGCCGCGCAGCGTCACGAAGACGCCGATCAGGCCGCACAGGGCGCCGGCGAGGACCGCCGCGACCAGGCCCTTGAGGAAGAAGTCGTAGGAGAACGGGTCGAGCAGCGTCTGCCAGAGGGTCATCCCGCCACCGGCCTCAGCCGCACCTGGTCGCCGCCGTCGACCACGACAGGCATGCCCAGGTGCTGCAGGACCTCCATGCGCGCGCCGAACGTGCGCTCGAGGACGTCCGGCACGATGACCTCGCTGGGCGGTCCGGACGCGACGACCCGGCGGTGCAGCGCGACGAGGTGGGGCAGGTGCGCGGCCATCCCGTTGAGGTCGTGCGTCGTGAGCACGATGGCCAGGCCGTCGCGGTTGAGGTCGTCGAGCAGGTGCAGCACCTCGTGGCGGGTGCCGACGTCGACGCCGGAGGTCGGCTCGTCGAGCAGCAGGAGCTGCGGCCGGCGCAGGAGGGCGCGGGCCAGGAACATCCGCTGCTGCTGCCCGCCGGAGAGCTCGCGGATGTGGCGGTCGGCCAGGTCGTTGATGCCGAGCTGCTCGAGGACCCTCGTCACGTCGGCCTTCTCGGCCTTCGTCGCCCACGGCACCAGGCGGGTGCTGGGGCGCGACATGAGCACGCACTCGCTGACCGTGACCGGGAAGCTCCAGTCGACGGTCTCGAGCTGCGGGACGTACGACACGGCGACCCCGGGCCGGCGGGACACCGAGCCGCGCTGGGGCCGGACGGTGCCGAGGAGCAGCTTGAGCAGCGACGTCTTGCCGCTGCCCGACGGACCGACGATGCCGGTGAAAGCGCCGGGTTGGACGGCGAAGTCGATGTCGGACAGCACCGGGGAGCCGTCGTAGCCGAAGGACACGCCGGCGACGTCGACCAGGGGCGCGGTGGGCAGGGCTGTGGTCACTGGGGGTAGTCCGCCTTGTCGGGGGTCACGTCGGAGACGTCCAGTGCGTCGAGCGCGGCGGTCGTGCCGCCCAGCCCCTTGATCATCGTGACGTAGTCGTAGCGCATGAGGCCGAGCCAGGAGTGCTGGGCGTCGCCGGGCTTCCCGGGCAGGTCGTCGTCGCGGAGGGTGTCCTCGTAGCGGGCGCCGGTCTCCTTGGCGATCTGCTCGAGGACCGCGGACGGGAAGACCTCGGAGCCGAAGACGACCGGCACCTTGCGTTCGCGCACCTGGTCGATGAGCCGGGCGATCTCCTTGGGCTGCGGGTCCTCGAAGTTCGACGGCTGGACGGCGCCGATGACCTGCCAGCCGTACGTCCTCGCGAAGTAGGCGTAGGCGTCGTGGTACGTCAGCAGCTGCTTGCCGCCGGCCGGGATGGTGGCCTGGTCCGCCTTCAGCGCGTCGGACAGCGCGGTCGCCTTGGCGACGAACGCGGCGGAGTTCTTCGCGTACGTCGCGGCCCCGTCGGGGTCTGCCTTGGTCAGCGTGCGCGCGATCACCTCGGCGTACTTGATGGCGTAGGTCGGGTCGGTCCACAGGTGCGGGTTGGGCTTGCCGTCCTTCTTCGGGAAGGAGAAGTCGTAGATGTACTCCGACTCCGGCAGCACCGCGTCGCCGACCTTGACGATGACGGCGTCGTCCGGGGCGTTCGCCTCCGCCAGTTCGAACGTCGGCTCCTCGAGCTGCAGCCCGTTGACGAAGACGACGTCGGCGTCCTCCATCGTGCGGGACACCTGGGGCGGCGGCTCGAACGTGGGGCTGTTGGTCCCCTCCGGGACGACGCCGTTGATCGACGCCCGGTCGCCCGCGATGTTCGCGACGATCGAGGTGATGGGCGCGACCGTCGAGACGATCGTCAGCGCGGCGTCCTTCGACGTCGCGGGTGCCGCGGAGGAGGAGCCGCAGGCGGTCAGAGCGAGGCTGGCGCCGAGCCCGAGGGCGGCGGTACGCGGCAGGGTCAGGTGCACGAGCGGGACGTTAGTGGACATCGGCCGTTGTTGCCACTCGTTCGCAACAGCGAGGCTGTCGCGGTGCGGCTCCCTCGCACTGAGCGTGGCACCGGGCGGACCCGTCCGCACCTCGAGCGGGACGGTTCCTCCGGCGACAGGGCGGGCACGCCTGCTGGCACGACATGATCGACTGGGTCCGCCTCCGCGGGCCGTCGGCGGGCACACCCCGAGAGCACCGAGGAGCGAGCAGCGTGGCGACTGACGACAAGAGCGAGACGGTCGAGGGCTCCTGGTCCCCGAAGCGTCCCCGTACCGCTGCTGAGAAGCGTGCGACCAGCCACGAGGGCACGATGGACACCGAGGTGCTCGCCAGCGACATCGAGAAGACCCGCGAGGAGCTGGCCGAGACGCTCGACGCGATCGTCGACAAGGTCAGTCCCAAGAAGGTCGCGAAGCGGACCACCCGGAAGGCCGGCGCCGCCGCCCGGGAGGGCGTGCACGATGCCGCCGAGGCGGTCAAGGAGACCGTCGCCAGCGTCAAGGAGAAGGTCAGCGGCACCGGCGACGCCGCCCCCCGGAGCCCCCTGCAGCCCGCCGCCTCGGTCGAGGTCGGCAGCGCGAGCTCCCTGGACGCGACGCCCGACCCCGCCGCCACGACCGCTCTGCCCCTGGGCTCGCCGCTGCCGGCGGGAACGCTGTCGGTCGATGCCGGCGCGGTGCTGCCGGTCGACACGACCGGGTCGCTCGCCGACGCGGCCGAGGCCGCTGCTCCATCCGTCGAGCCCGCCGGGGCCGACCTGCCGCCCTACCGGCCGGTGGCTGCGCCCATGGCGCCGGCACCGTCGAAGCTCCCCGTCGTCGCGGGAGCGGCAGCGGCTCTGGTCGTCGTCCTGCTGGTCCTGCGCCGCCGCCGCCGCTGAGGCGGCCCCGCCCGGACCCGGCCGGGCCTGGCCAGGAGTCGGTCTGGGACTACCCGCGCCCGCCGCGGGTGGAGCGGTCCGCGCGCCTCGTGGTCGTCGAGCTCGGGGGCGTCGAGGTGTGCCGCACCTCCCGTGGTCTCCGCGTCCTGGAGACGAGCCACCCGCCCGGCTGGTACCTGCCGGCGGAGGACTGGCTGCCGGGTTCGCTCGAGCCGGCGGCCGGCTCGTCGTTCTGCGAGTGGAAGGGCTCCGCGAGCTACCTCGACGTCGTGGCCGGCGGCGTCCGGGCGTCGTCGGCGGGCTGGACCTACCGGGAGCCGGTCCCGGCGTACGCCGTCCTGCGCGACGCCGTCGCCGTCTACCCCGTGGCGATGGGCTCCTGCACGGTGGACGGGGAGCGGGTCCGGCCGCAGGAGGGCGGCTTCTACGGCGGCTGGATCACCGACGACGTCGTCGGGCCGTTCAAGGGACCCCCTGGCAGCCTCGGCTGGTAGGTCGTCAGGCCTGCACCACGACGCCGTCGGCCTCGAGCCGCTCGAGCTCCTCGGGGCCGAACCCCCAGTCCTGCAGGGCTTCTCGTGTGTGCGCCCCCGGCGACGCCGGAGGGGAGCTGATGGCGCCGGGGGTGCGGGACAGTCGCGGCGAGGGGGCAGGCTGCAGCACGCCGTCCTGCTCGACCACCGTGCCCCGCGCCGCCATGTGCGGGTGCGTGGCCGCCTCGCTCATCGACAGGACGGGCGACACGCACGCGTCGAGCGGCTCGAACATCGCGGCCCACTCGTCACGCGGACGGGTCGCGACGGCCTCGGCGATCCGGCGCCGCAGCTCGGGCCACTGGGCGAGGTCCAGCTGGTGCGGGGCGTCCTGCAGTCCCAGCTGCTCGACGACGACCGCCCAGAACTGCGGCTCGATGGCGCCGACCGCCAGCCAGCCGCCGTCCGAGCACCGGTAGGTGTCGTAGAACGGCGCGCCGCCGTCGAGCATGTTGGCGCCGCGGGTGGTGTCGTCCCAGGTGCCCGAGCCGCGGAAGCTCCAGATCATCGCCATCAGGGTGCTGACGCCGTCGACCATCGCCGCGTCGACGACCTGCCCCCGGCCGCTGACCGACCGCTCCACCAGCGCTGCGAGGATGCCCTGCACGAGCAGCATCGAGCCGCCGCCGAAGTCGGCCACCAGGTTCAGTGGCGGCACCGGCTTGCGGCCGGGCTCGCCGATCGTCGACAGGGCGCCGCTGATCGCCAGGTAGTTGAGGTCGTGACCGGCTCGCGGTGCCAGCGGCCCGGTCTGCCCCCAGCCGGTCATCCGGCCGTAGACCAGCCGCATGTTGCGGGCGTGCACGACCTCGGGCCCGACGCCCAGCCGCTCGGCGACGCCGGGGCGCAGCCCCTCGACCAGGACGTCGGCCCGGTCGGCCAGCCGCAGCACCGTCTCGGCGCCGCCGGCGCTCTTGAGGTCCACCGCGACCGAGCGCCGGGAGCGGGCGGTCACGTCGTACGCCACGACGCCGAAGCCGCCTCCGGGCCGGTCGACGCGCAGCACGTCGGCGCCGAGGTCGGCCAGCACCATGCAGGCGTGCGGCGCCGGCCCGAGCCCGGCGAGCTCGACGACCCGCACCCCCGTGAGCGGTCCGGAACGGGTCATGGCGCATCCTCCAGCTGGTCGGAGACGGCGCCGACGATCGCACCCGTCACCACCGCCAGGTCGTCGTCGGTGCTGATATACGGCGGCATCGCGTAGACGAGCCGCCCGAACGGGCGCACCCAGGCACCTCGCTCGACGAGGCGCGGCTGCAGGGTGCGCAGGTCGGCGGGCTCGGCCAGCTCGACGACCCCGACTCCGCCGAGCACGCGCACGTCGGCCACGCCGGGCAGAGCGCGCGCTGGAGCCAGCCCGGCCTCGAGCCGGTCAGACATCCGCGCGACGGTGCCCCTCCAGTCGCCGGCCAGCAGCAGCCGGACGCTGGCTTTGGCGACCGCGCAGGCGAGCGGGTTGGCCATGAACGTCGGGCCGTGCATGAACGCGCCGCCCGCCGCGCAGACGCCTTCGGCCACCTCATCGGTGCACAGCGTCGCGCCGAGGGTGAGGTAGCCGCCGGTGAGAGCCTTGCCGACGCAGAGCACGTCGGGCACGACCCCGGCGTGCTCCATCGCGAACAGCGTGCCGGTGCGGCCGAAGCCGGTGGCGATCTCGTCGAACAGCACGAGCACGCCGTACGACCGGCACAGCTCGACCAGCGCCCGGAGGTAGTCGGCGGAGTAGGCGCGCATCCCGCCCGCACCCTGCAGCACCGGCTCCACGACGAGGGCGGCGATCCGCTCGCCGTGCTGCTCCAGGACCGCCCGCACCTCGTCCAGGTCGCCGTCGCGCAGGCTCTCGCCGAAGACCGGCCGCGGCCGCTCCACGAACAGCTGCTGCGGGACGTATCCGGCGAACAGGCCGTGCATCCCGGTGACGGGGTCGCAGACCGACATCGCCCCGGCGGTGTCGCCGTGGTAGCCGCCGCGCACCGTCAGCAGCAGCGACCGCTGCGGCCGGCCGCGGCCCTGCCAGTACTGCAGCGCCATCTTGACGGCGACCTCGACGGCGACGCTGCCGCTGTCGGCGAAGAAGACCCGCGTCAGGTCCGACGGGGTGATGTCGATGAGCAGCTCGGCCAGCGCGACCGCCGGTTCGTGCGTGAGGCCGCCGAACATGACGTGGCTGAAGCGGTCCACCTGCTCGTGCACCGCGCGGTCCAGCACGGGGTGGCGGTAGCCGTGGACCGCGGCCCACCATGAGGACATGCCGTCGACGAGCTCGGTCCCGTCGGCCAGCACGAGCCGGGTGCCGTGCGCGTCCACGACCGGCCACAGCGGGGACGGCTCGACGACCGAGGCGTACGGGTGCCAGACGGCGGCGCGGTCCCTGGTCACGAGGTCGGGGCTCACGAGGTCAGGGCTGACGAGACTGCTCATGTGCACGCGCGCCGGAAGGCCGCCGGGTCGAAGACACCGCCGAGCTGGCGGCCCAGTCCGGCGCGCGCCGTGGCGAGGAAGTCCGGCCCGCCCGCTCCTGCACCTGCGGGGAGCACGCCGAACAGCGGCCGTGCGGCGAGCATCTCGAGGTCCGCGACGTTGCTGCGCTCCGCCAGACCGGGGTTCGCCGGCCAGCTGCCCACGACCAGGCCGGCGAGGTCCAGGCCGTGGTGCGCGACGGCCTCGAGGGTCAGTGCTGTCGAGTTCAGGGTGCCGAGTCCGGGTTCGGTGACGACCAGGACCTGCAGCCGCAGGGTGCGGGCGAGCTCGGCCATGGTGAAGCCGTCCTCGTCGTAGCGGACGAGCAGGCCGCCGGCGCCCTCGACGAGCACGAGGTCCGCGTCCCGCTCGGCCGACAGCACGGCGGCGGCGCAGACGGCAGGGTCGAGCGGCGGCCGGCCGCTGCGCCGGGCTGCCGCGGCGGGGGACAGCGGATCGGGGTAGCGGACCAGCTCGACCGTCCGTACCCCCTCTCCGGCGAGGCGGACGACGTCGGCGAGGTCACCCGGAGCGTCGTCGGGCACCCCTGTCTGCGCCGGCTTGACGACCGTGCACCGCGCGCCCCGGTCCAGGGCGAGCGCCGCGAGAGCCGCGGTGACCACGGTCTTCCCGACCCCGGTGCCGGTGCCGGTGACGAGCAGGGCGGTCATGCGACGGACCGGCGGACGACGTCGACGGCTCGGTCCAGCTCCGCGTCGGTCAGGTCCGCGCGGGCGGTGAGGCGCAG
>JBKJQM010000362.1:0-3338 GCA_046594005.1 Mycobacteriales bacterium | reverse complement strand
CCGCTGTGACGTACGTGATCGCCGAGCCCTGCGTGGACCTGAAGGACAAGGCCTGCATCGAGGAGTGCCCTGTCGACTGCATCTACGAGGGCAAGCGCTCGCTCTACATCCACCCGGACGAGTGCGTCGACTGCGGTGCCTGCGAACCGGTCTGCCCTGTCGAGGCCATCTTCTACGAGGACGACACGCCTGCGAAGTGGAAGGACTACTACCGGGCCAACGTCGACTTCTTCACCGAGACGACGAGCATCGGCTCGCCCGGTGGCGCCAGCAAGGTCGGTCCCGTCGACCTCGACCACCCCGTCGTGATGGCCGTTCCGCTCGGCAAGAACACCGAGGGCCACTGACCGTGCGGCCGGGCTGGTCGGCCCGCGCTCAGCTGCCGGCGTTCCCCTGGGACCGCCTCGCGCCGTACGGCGACCGGGCCCGCGCGCACCCCGGCGGCATCGTCGACCTGTCGATCGGCACGCCCGTCGACCCCACGCCCGCCGTCGTGCAGGAGGCGCTGCGCGCGGCCGCAGACGCACCCGGCTACCCGCTGACGATCGGCACGCCGGTCCTGCGTGAGGCGCTGGTCTCGTGGGTGGGCCGCCGCCTCGGCACGCCGGTCACCGCGGCGCAGGTCGTACCGAGCACGGGCAGCAAGGAGACGGTGTCGCTGCTGCCGTCGCTGCTCGGGTTGGCGCCTGGCACTCAGGTGCTGATCCCTGCGCTCGCCTACCCGACGTACGACGTCGGTGCGCGCATGGCCGGTTGCGAGCCGGTGCCGACCGACGCCCCGACCTCCCACGACCCGTCGCGGGTCGGGCTGGTGTGGGTCAACTCGCCGTCCAACCCGACGGGCGAGGTGCTCCCGCCGGAGCGGCTCAAGGCCGTCGTCGACTGGGCGCGGGAGCACGGCATCCTCGTGGCTAGCGACGAGTGCTATCTGGAGCTCGGCTGGGATGCCGAACCCGTGTCCGTGCTGCACCCGTCTGTGTGCGGCGGCTCGACGGACGGCGTGCTGGCCGTCCACTCGCTGTCCAAGCGCAGCAACCTCGCCGGCTACCGCGCCGGCTTCGTCGCCGGTGACGCCGAGGCCACGGCCGCCATCACCGAGGCGCGCAAGCACATCGGGCTGCTGGTGCCGGCGCCCGTGCAAGCGGCGCTGGTCGCGGCGCTCGCGGACGACGCGCACGTCGCCGAGCAGAAGGCGCGGTACGCCGCGCGACGCGAGGTGCTGCTGCCGGCCGTACGCGCTGCCGGCTTCACCGTCGAGCACTCCGAGGCGGGGCTGTACCTCTGGTGCACCCGCGACGAGGAGTGCTGGGACACCGTGGAAGCACTTGCCTCGGCCGGGGTTCTCGCCGCCCCGGGCGACTTCTACGGGACCGCCGGAGCCCGGCACGTCCGGATGGCGCTGACCGCTACCGACGAGCGCATCGCGGCAGCAGCGGAGCGCCTCGCAGAGCTGGGGTGACCGACTCCTACCGCTGGGTCGTCCTTGCCGCGGGCGTCGTGGCCCAGGCCGCGTCCGCCGCGGTCCTGCAGGGCCTGCCCGGCCTCGCGCCGCAGCTGCGCACCGCGTACCGGCTGGGGCTCACCGGCCTCGGCGTCCTGCTCGCGTCAGTCACCCTGGGTCTGCTCTCGACGCTGGTGCTGTGGGGAGTGGCCGCAGACCACTTCGGGGAGCGGCGGGTCATGACGGTGGGGCTGCTCCTCGCTGTCGTGGCGCTGCTGGGCGCCCGCAGCACGACGACCGTCGGGCCGCTGATGGCGTGCCTCGTCGCGGCGGGTGCGGCCGGTGCCAGCGTCAACGCCGCCAGCGGGCGGGCGGTCCTCGGCTGGTTCGCGCCCGCGGAACGCGGCTTCGCCATGGGCGTACGGCAGACCGCGCTGCCGCTCGGCGCCGGCATCGCCGCCGCGGGCCTGCCACCGATCGCGCTGGCCGGCGGCATCGACCGGGCCTTCCTCGTCCTGGCGGGCGGGTGCCTCGTCGGCGCTGCGGTAGTCGTGGCGTTCGTCCGCGAGGCGCCGACGCAGGAAGCGAAGGTCGCGGGTGGTCTCCCGCCGGTGAGGGACGCGCGGATCCGCCGACTCGGTCTGGTGTCGCTGCTGCTGATCGTCCCGCAGTTCGCCGTCGTCGCCTTCCTCGTGGTCTACCTGGTGGACGAGCACGACGTCGCCATCGGCACGGCTGCGCTGCTGCTCGCCGGCGTGCAGCTCGGCGGCGGCGCCCTGCGCATCGTCGCGGGGCGCTGGTCGGACCGCCTCAGCCTGCGCGTCGTCCCGCTGCGCCGGGTCGCCGCCGTCATCACCGGCCTGTTCGTGCTGGTGGCCGTCTCCGAGGCCGCCGACCTGTCGCTGGTCGTCCCGCTGCTGCTGCTCACCGGCGTGGTCGCCATCAGCTGGAACGGGCTGGCCTTCACCGCCGTCGGCGAGCTCGCCGGTGCCGGGCGAGCGGGTACGGCGCTCGGGCTGCAGAACACCGCCGTCGCTCTGGGTGCGGCCCTCACCGCGCCGGTGCTCGGCGCGGTCGTGGACGCCTCGACGTGGGCCTTCGGCTTCGGGCTGGCGGCCGTGGCGGGCGGGGCTGCAGTGCTGTTGTTGCGGGCGCCCGCAGCCGCCGAACCCCGTCCCTGAGCCGCCCACTTCCCGCCGATCATGGAGTTGTTGCCGACCGCGCACGCTCAGCAGGTGGCAACAACTGCATGGTCCACGGGAGGTCGGGAGCAGGTCGATAGGCTGAGCCCCATGAGCGACAGCCCGATCAGCCCGGTCATCGACGAGCTCTGGGAGCGGCGCGCCGACCTCAGCCCCGCTGACGAGGACGCCCGCAAGCAGGTCGTCGCAGCCGTCGACCAGCTCGACGCCGGCGAGGCCCGGGTGGCCCGGGTCGTCGGTGGCGACGTCGTCGTCGACGAGCGCGCCAAGCGGGCGATCCTGCTGTCGTTCAAGGTCCTCGCGATGCAGGAGGGCGGCAACGGCGGCTTCTACGTCCACGACCGCGTGCCGCTCAAGAAGAGCTTCCCGGGCGTACGCGTCGTCGCCGGCGCCATCGCCCGCTGGGGGGCGCACTTCGAGCCCGGCGTCGTGCTGATGCCGAGCTACACGAACATCGGCGGCTACGTCGGCAGCGGCTCCATGGTCGACACCTGGGCGACGGTCGGGTCCTGCGCGCAGATCGGTCAGAACGTCCACCTGTCCGGTGGCGTCGGCATCGGCGGCGTGCTCGAGCCGCCGCAGGCCGCCCCCGTCGTCGTCGAGGACGACGCCTTCATCGGCTCCCGCTCGATGGTCGTCGAGGGGGCACGCGTGCGGGCCGGTGCGAAGCTCGGGGCCGGCGCGATACTGACCGC
>JBKJQM010000028.1:0-2552 GCA_046594005.1 Mycobacteriales bacterium | reverse complement strand
GCACGTGGCCCGGACGCCACGCACATGCCGGCGGTCGTTGAGGAGGCTCAGTCAGCGGTGATGGGCAGTGACCGCACGCGGATGCGCTCGGGGTCACGCTGGCGACAGCCCCCTCGTCGAGCTCGTTCCCGATGCGTCCCAGCGTTGCCAGAATCAGCTCGGCCTGCTCTTCGGGCGCGAGGTGGTCGGAGGAACGCAGCATCAGCACCGAGGGGCGACGGTCGTTCCGCAGCGCCAGCAAGGCGCCGAAGTCAGCGTCGGCGGTCACGATGACCCGCCCGTCGTCTGCGGCCGCACGCAGGATCACCTCGTCGTCGGTGTTGGCCAACCCGGCGGTGGTGACATGGACTGCGTCGTGACCGGCGTCCCGCAGCCTGGTCGCGATCCTTGCGGAGAGGTTCTCGTCGACGAGCAGCTTCATCCGGCCGCGGTGAGCGGGATCTCCCGCTCGCGTGTGTAGGCAGCGGCGTACTCGAGGGCCGCGTACACATCAGGCACCTCGAGCTGGGGGAAGTCCTCGATCACCTGCTCGACCGTGTGACCTGCTGCGAGCTGACCCAGGATGGCGCTCACTGTGACGCGCGAACCCCGAATGCAGGGCAGCCCTTGCATCCGCGCCGGGTCGACGGAGATCCGCTCGAAGCTCACACCGGCACCGTAGGTCATGCGGGGCACTTATCAGTCTGTGCATACCGCTTGGTTGACGGCGTCGATAGACTCCGTCCATGACGACTCAGATCGCCGTTCGCCTGGACGAGGCCGAGGTGGCAGCCCTCGATGCCGAGGTCGCGCAGGGGCGGGCGTCCAACCGGTCCGACGCTGTCCGGCGGAGCATCGCCCACCTGCGGCGCAGTCAGCGATACCGGACCGAAGGAGCGCTGCTCATTGCCCTTGCCCGCCGCGGTGAGGCGCTCTATCCCGACCTCGACGGCATGCTCGACCTGCCGCACCCGCCGCTGGACTGATGCGCACCATTGCGACAGTGCGGCTGGACAAGAATCGCCCAGCACTGATCCTGACGAGAGCCTCGAAGCTCCATCTGCTGACCTGGGTCACGGTCGCTCCCGTCACCACCACGATTCGTGGCATCACGAGTGAGCTCCCGGTGGGGCCTCGCAACGGGCTGGACCACGCGTGCGTCGTCAGCTGCGACAACATCATGACCGTGCGCAGGGAGGCTGTCGGCGACACCATCGGCCTGCTGTTCGACGACCAGGAACCTGAGCTTGCCCGCGCGATCTGTGACGCCTTCGACCTGGACATCGCCTAGCGGCCACACCGGCATGTCCTTGCGCACCAGGCGTCTGGAAGGCCGAACTACCCCGCGAACTCCCAGTGCCAGGCCTCGGGCTTGGAGCCGCCCTGCTCGGCCCACGCCGGGTGGAACCAGCCGTAGATCATCGAGTTGGCCTGCATCCAGTTGTGGGTCGCGCTGCCGAACGTCTGGATCCCGTCGCACAGGTCGGTGGCGAGGCCCCAGCCGTGGTTGCTCAGGCCGGGCGTGGCCGCCAGGTCCGGCTTCTCGATCTTGACGGCGACCTGGGCGCCGAACCCACGGTAGGAGTCGGTCACGCAGATCGGTGCGCCGAAGTTCGCGGCGTACTCCTTGGCCATCTCGCTGAAGGCCGCGGCGGCATCCGCCCGCAGCCGGTGGCCCTTGACGCCCCAGACCGGGCAGAGCGCTTCGGACGGGATCTCTCCATTCGGGTAGCCGGAGACGTCCTGGCCTTTGCAGACTGCATCGCGCTCGGCCTTCGCACCGACGGTGGCGGCGTCCGGGACCCAGCCCCTGTCGCGTGCTACGTCGTACGCGCGCTTGAGGTTGGCCTCACGCAGCTTGGCGAAGGTGAGCGTGTTTGTCGTGCGGGCGAGGGCGATCCGGCGCGCGGTGACCTGGTGGGCGTACATCGCCACGACAGCATCGGCCGCCTTTTTGGCTTGGGCGGCAGTCGTGCTCGTTGCGCGTGCCGTCGCCGCCGCGGACTGCGCCGACGACTCGGCGAGTGACTGCTCGGCCTCCGCGGCGGCGAGACCGGTCACGGCATCCGTGCGCGTCGTACTGACCCGCTTGACCAGGCCGAGTCCGCCGAAGAGCTGCTGCGGGTGCTTGGCCGACAGTGCGTCCGTGAGGATCAGCATCGATGAGTCGACCATCCCCGTGCGGTACAGCGATCGCGCGAAGCCGAGCAGCTCGCGGCGAGCCAAGGTGGTGCGTTTCAACGCCGACGTCGCACGGACCGATTGGCTGATGGCCTCGGTCGTGGCGGCCTGCGCTTGCCGGTTCGCCTGCTGGTAGGCCTCGAGGGTGGCGGCGGCGCGAGCACTGGCCTTGGCGAGGATCGCGCTCTCGCTGGTCATCGCCTTCTGCTGGCGCTGCACCTCCTTCTCGGCGTCGACGGTCGACGGCGGCAGGCTGTAGGACGGGCTGGGACTGGGCGTGGGTCTCGGTGTGGCAGCTAAGGCGGGTGCAGCACTCAGCGCGGCCGCCGCCCCTAGAGCGAGTGCGAGGGTGCGGAGAAAGGCCATGGCTCGGTCACGTTAGGCAACCGTCG
>JBKJQM010000407.1:0-8657 GCA_046594005.1 Mycobacteriales bacterium | reverse complement strand
GTAGAAGCCCATGCGCTGCAGGACGTCTGCGCGGTTGACGGCGGTGGCGGCGACGTCGACGAGGACCTCACCCGGACCCGCGACCGGGTCCTCCACGTCGGCGGGGGTGAGGACGTCAGCGTCCCCGAAGGAGGGCAGGGTGATGGCGCGCACGGCTCCACCCTGCCAGCCCGTCCTCCCGGGCCACCGCCAGGCCCGTCGTAGCGTGCGCCCGATGGAGAGCTTCTTCGTGCCGCTGGGCGACGACCGCTGGCAGGCCACCGCGCACACGACCGGCCCGTGGGACCCGCGCTTCCAGCACGGCGGCCCGCCGAGCGCCCTGCTCGGCCGGCGGTCGAGCACTGCTCGCCGCGCGAGGACATGGTGGTCGCGCGCATGACGGTCGAGATCCTGGGTGCCCTCCCGGTGGGCGAGCTCGAGCTTCGGTCCCGCGTCCTGCGGCCCGGGCGCAGCGTCGAGCTCGTCGAGGCGGTGCTGTCGGCCGGCGGCCGGGATGCCGCGCGGGCCGCTGCCTGGCGGGTGCTGCGCACGACGCAGTCCGTCCCGTCGCGCGACTCGGTCCCTCCGCCGCTGCCGGACGAGAGCGCCGAGGGACTGCCCGAGGGCTGGGTCGACGGCTACCTGTCGGCCGTCGAGTGGCGGTTCGTGAGCGGCCACTTCGGGGGCAGCGGTCCGGCGGCGGCCTGGGCCCGGCTGCGCCACCCGCTCGTGCCGGACGAGGAGAACAGCCCGCTCACCCGCGTGCTCGCGGTCGCGGACAGCGGCAACGGCATCTCCAGCGAGCTGGACATGACCGCGTGGCACTTCATCAACCCCGAGCTCACCGTGCACCTGCACCGGGAGGCCGTCGGCGAGTGGGTCTGCCTCGACGCGCGCACCACCGTCTCGCCCGGCGGCGCAGGCCTCGCGACCAGCGTGCTGTCCGACCTCGACGGTCCGCTGGGTGTCGGCGCCCAGAGCCTGCTCGTCGCGCCCCGCTAGCGCCAGGACCTCGGCTGCCGCAGCTGCACCGGCGCGTCGTGCACGCGCGCGGTCAGCGGGAGCGGGTCGCCGGCGGCACCGACCTGCGCTGACGGCAGCCAGCGCAGGACGTTGTCGCCGGCGCCCCGGCTGACCTGCAGGTACGAGCGGTCGCCACGGCGGCCGATCAGCAGCGCCGGGCGGAGCTCCCCGTCGACGTCGCGGACCTGCACGAGGGCGGGTGGGGTGAGCAGCTCGAGGGGCATGAGGCGTCCTTCGTCCAGGCCTCGACCCTCCGCGGTGACCGTAGCGAACGGCTCCGACCGTCAGCCGACGTACTCCCAGTGCCACGGCTCGGGCATCCCGCCGCCCGGCTCCGCCCACCCCGGGTGCACCCAGCCGAAGCGCGGCCCGTTGGCCTTCATCCAGCGGTACGCCGACGACCCGAAGCGCTGGACGCCGCAGCCGAGGTCGAGCGCTACGCCGTACCCGTGTCGGGACGTGCCGGGCACCGCGGCGAGGTTGGGCTTGCGGGCGTAGACGCTGACCTGCCGGCCGTACGACCGGTAGGAGTCGGTGACGCACAGCGCGCTGCCGAGCTCGGACTGCGCCGCTGCGGTCATCCGGTTGAAGGACGCAGCCGCGTCCGCGCGCAGCGACTGCCCGGGCGCGCCGGCGAGCGGGCAGAGCGACGCCTGCGACAGGAACCCGTTGGCCGTACGCCCTCCGCCGCCACCGTCGCAGTCGGCCACCGTCAGCGACACCGACCGCGCGCGGCTGACCCGCGTCTGCATCGCCGACAACCGGGAAGCCGCTGCCTTCAGGCGCTTCTCGCTCGTGCGGGCCGCCGACGACAGGCGCGCCACCTGGCCGGCCAGGTCCTTCTGGCGCCGACCCGCATCGGCGCTGAGCTGCTCGACCGTGCGCACAGCGGACTGCGCCCGGACCCGCTCGGCCGTCGCGGAGCGGAGCAGGTCGGCCTGCCGGCCGCGTACGCGCAGCAGGTCGCCCTGCGCCACCATCGCCGCCTGGAACTGGTCCGGGCCGGACAGTGCCAGGACGAAGGAGTCGGGCACCGGCGACTTGTACGCCGCGGCGATCACGAGGCGGAGCCGGTCACGGGCGACGTCGGAGGTCGTCTTCGCTGCGGCAGCGTCGCGCTGCGCCCGGGTGAGCCGTCGCTGGACCCCGGTCAGCTCGGCCCGGCTGCGCTCCAAGCGACGCGTTCCGGCCGTGAGCTGCGCGGCCGTGCGGTCGACCTCGGCCTGCATCGCGGCGACGGCCTTGCCCGCCTCGCGCGCGGGGTCGGCGGCGGACGCCCCGGTGGGGGTGGGGAGCAGCGGCAGCACCACGGCCAGCGTCAGGCAGGTCGTAGTCCGGCGCAGCGCGGCGCGCATGCGGCAGGGCTCCTCGAGCAGGGATCAGGCGGTCGATCCGGACGCTAGGGGCCGGGAGGCCGTGCGACGGGCTGCCACGCCGCAGGCATCGGGCTGCGTCGACGGGGGAGCGGACGTCGGCGGCGCCTTCCGCCCATGGCCGTTGAGCGCGCGTACGTACGTTCCGTCGGGGCCACTCGTCTGGGCTCAGGTCGTCGTCGGCCGACGCCGGTCGCACGCCACCAAGAGCAGCGGTGTGACGACGGACTGCTGGCGGGCGCACGGGTGCGGCCCCATTGGTAGCGCGGACCGATCCATGGCACGACCTGCCGAACCGTGCCCCCTCTCCGAGCCTGACCGGCAAGCTCACCCGGTGAGGACGCAGTATCAACACATGACCGCGACCCAGAATGCATCCCAGGACACGTCCAGCAGCGCCAACGACTCCGGCGAGCGCCGCTACGCCACCGTCAACCCCTTCACCGGCAAGACGGAGAAGGAGTTCGACTTCACCCCGACCGAGGAGATCGACGGAATCATCGAGCGGGCGCACGCCGCCTACGGGCAGTGGCAGCAGCGGCCCGTCCAGGAGCGGGCGGACGTGGTCCGCCGGGCCGCGGATCTCATGGACGAGCGCCGCGACGCGCTGGCGGCCCTGATCACGACGGAGATGGGCAAGCGCACCCAGGAGGCCACCGGTGAGCTGCAGCTCTGCGCGATGATCCTGCGCTACTACGCCGACAACGGCCCCGGGTTCCTCGAGCCGACGTCCATCACGCCGATGATGGGCAAGGGCGAGGCGGTCGTCGAGACGCGACCCGTCGGCGTCCTGCTGGCCATCGAGCCGTGGAACTACCCCTTCTACCAAGTGGTCCGCGTGGCCGGCCCGAACCTGGTGCTCGGCAACACTGTGATCCTCAAGCACGCCGAGATCACTCCCCAATGCGCAGTCGCCGTCGAGCAGCTGTTCGCCGATGCCGGCGCCCCCGAGGGCGTCTTCACGAACACCTTCCTGCGCATCCCCGACGTCGAGCAGGTCATCGCCGACCCCCGGATCCAGGGCGTCACGCTCACCGGCAGCGAGCGCGCCGGCAGCTCCGTCGCCGCCCTGGCCGGCAAGCACCTGAAGAAGTCGGTGCTCGAGCTCGGTGGCAGCGACCCGTTCATCGTGCTGGACACCGACGACCTGGCAGCCACGGTGAAGGCTGCGACGATGGGCCGTATGCAGAACACGGGCCAGGCGTGCACGGCGTCGAAGCGCCTCATCGTCACCGAGGAGCTGTACGAGCCCTTCGTGCAGGGCCTGCAGCAGGCCTTCGCCACCTTCGCCCCCGGCGACCCGGCCGACCCCGCCACCTCGCTGGCCCCATTGTCGAGCGAGCAGGCAGCCAAGGAGCTGCACGCGCAGATCCAGGATGCCGTCGACAAGGGCGCGACGGTCGTCACCGGAGGCGGACGTCCCGACCACGCCGGTGCTTTCGTGGAGGCGACGATCCTGACCGACGTCACGCCGGACATGCGTGCCTACTCCGAAGAGCTCTTCGGCCCCGCGGCCGTGGTCTACAAGGTCAAGGACGCCGACGAGGCGGTCGCCCTCGCCAACTCCAGCGCTTACGGCCTGGGCGCGACCGTCATGAGCGCCGACACCGACCGTGCACAGTCGGTGGCCGACCGGCTCGAAGCTGGCATGGTCTGGATCAACCAGCCGACCGGCTCGTCGCCCGAGCTGCCGTTCGGGGGGGTCAAGCGGTCCGGTTACGGCCGCGAGCTCTCCGAGCTCGCCATGTCGGAGTTCTCGAACCGGCGGCTGATGCGGACCGTCCCGGTCCGCTAGTCCTGCCCATCGCCCATCGCCCATCGCCCATCGCCCGACGCCGATCCGCAGTCGGCAGAGCGGGAGCGGCGCACAGACCGCTCCCGCTCGGATCCGCCGTGCCACGCCTCATTTCGGCCACGCACAGCGCTGGCTCCCAGCCGTATCCAAGCGCCGTGCCCGCTCCGCTATGACTTCAGCCGCTCGCCTCGGGACCCAGACGATGGGCGAGCGTGCAGGTGTGCAGACGTCTGCATCTGCCGCAGTGCGGGCGAGCGGCCGTCGCTGTCAGGAGCTGTCTGTCGCTTGCCGATCGCCCGGGTGGCGCGTCAGGAGGCCTGCGCCATCAGCACGCTGATGACGTAGCCGAGGTCCAGGCGGGGTTCGACGTTGTCGGGTGGCAGCGTCTGCGCGGAGACGTGCCGTCCACAGCTGGCGGCGAGGGCGCCTGGGTCTGCCCAGGGCTGGGCGGGGTGATGCAGCAGGGGCACGCCCTCAGCGGTGGTGACCTCCAGTCGCCGGTCGGGGTGCAGCACGAGGCGAAAGCCCTGCGCGTGGATGAAGGTGTGGTGTCGGGCGCAGACCAGCACGAGGTTGTCCAGGTCCGTTCCTCCGCCGTCGGTCCAGTAGAGGACGTGGTGGGCGTGCAGCTTGCGGTGTCGGGTGCAGCCGGGGAATCGGCAGCGCTCGCCGTCCAGCGTGCCGAGCAGCTCACGCAGCGCGGCACTCACGTCCCGCGCGGTGCGGCCGAGGTCGTGCTGGCGCAGGTCGAACTCGGTCACCGGCCGCAGCCGCAGCACGCCTGTGCGGCCGGGCAGGGTCTTCATCACCGCACGCAGGCTCGCCGGTGGGAGCAGCTCTCCGTCGGCCTGGCGCGCCCAGCCGGACAACGGATCGATCTGCGCGGTCAGCTGGGGCCGGCGGCGGCGGGCGATCGCGGGGTGGGCGCTCTGCTCGACGGCCAGCGCGTCCTGAGCCATCGCCAGCAGAGCCTGGGCGTCGGTCACCTTCGTGTGTGACGTTCCCGCGGGAACGTCTCCTGCAGTCGCCGGTGCGGATACCGCGGAGTCCTCGACGTGGCGGACCGCCGGCCCCGAGAGTGACTGATCCAGGTCCGGGTCCGGCTCCCGCCACCGTGGCAGGTTCGCGGAGAACGACTCGGCGGCCGCGCTGACCTCCCGCCGAGTCGTGCCCTGCGGCCACCCCGGCGCCTGCTCATCCAGCTCGGCCGGCGGGAACGTTCCCGCGGGAACGTCCACCGGCACAGGCTCAGGCTGGGGCTCGGCAGGCGCCTGGGCGGGAACGTGCTCGGCTGCCTCGGCGTCATGTTGCCGCTGCAGCTCGGCCTTCCTCGCCTCGATCCCGGCCTGCAGCACCGGCAGGAACTCCGCCGGACCGCTGACGGTCAGCGAGAAGTTCCCGTGCTCGTCGTAGCGCACCCGGGTACGCAGCTGCCAGGCCGCCGCCGCCGGATCGGACTCGGCGGCCTCGTTGGCCTGCGCCCGGCGCACGCCGCGCACGATCTTCTCCAGCTGCGCCGCCGTGGAGTTCCGGGCGTGCTCGACCCAGTCGATCCCGTCGTCGGCCTTCGCAACCCGGGTGATCGCGCGGACCTTGGAGTAGGAGATCCGGCCCGCGCCGTACGCCTCGGCGACCTGGGGCAGGTCCTCCAACCCGCAGGCGACCCGCACCTGCTCGCGTGCCGCGCCGAGCGACAGCCCGATGCGCCAGGACAGCCAGTGGGCGCACGACAGCAGGCCCGTGCCGGCCCAGCCCTCACGCCGGTCGAACTCCGCGATCCACGGCAGCATCTCGGCCTCCGCCGCTGCGATCCGCCCTGCCCGCAGGCAGATCCCGTCACCCAGCTCGTCGGTGCTCAACGTCGAAAGGCTCGTCATCGCAGCACCTTACGAGCGACCAACGACAGAACCGGGCCTGGTACGCCGCTGCGATCCGCCCGTAGACAAGTGCCGTTCTGGCGCGCCGTTCTCATCTGCCGCCGGGCGGCGGGCCGGTCGGCGGCTCAGCCGCCGACGTACTCCCAGTGCCACGCCTCGGGCTTGGAGCCGCCGCGCTGCGCCCACGCGGGGTGGACGAAGCCGAACGAACCGGCGTTCGCGCGCATCCACTCGTGCTCGATGCTGCCGAACGACTGGACGCCGCCGCAGAGGTCGACCGCGAGGCCCCAGCCGTGCTGGCTGCGGCCCGGGGTCGCGGCCAGGCTGGGCTTGCGCTTGAAGACGTCGACCTGCTCGGCGTAGCTGCGGTAGGAGTCCGTCACGCAGATGGGCAGGCCCATGGACGCGAGGTGCGCGCGGTTCATGAGGTTGAAGGCCTGCGAGGCGTCGGTGCGCAGCCGGTGGCCGCCGCCGACCTCGAGCGGGCACAGGCCGACGTCGGACAGGAACCCGTTGGCCTCGCCGTAGGGGCTGGGAGGCGCGCAGCCGGCGCCGCCACCGGTGGAAGCGCCGCCCTGTGCTGCGATCTGGGCGCCGGCCGCCCGTGCGGCGGCGAGCAGCTCGGCGCTGCGCCGACCGGCTTCGCGCAGGCTCTCGGCGCGGCTGGCCGCGGCCGCGCGGGCTGCCTCGTCCGTCCGCGCGCGGAACAGCTGGTCGGCTGTTGCCGCGAGCTGGGCGGTGAGCCGGTCGGCCTTGTCGGTGAGCGCCTTCAGCTGCGCGTCGAGCGCCTGGCGCTGGACGAGCGCCCGCCGACGGGTGGCGTCGGACTGCTGGAGGGTCTTGCCGGTGCCCGCGGACGCGAGGTACGCCGCGCGGGCCGCCTCGCGCCGGTCGACGCCGACCCGGTTGACCGAGCGCTGGACGTACGCCAGGTCGCCGACGGTGCGCGGGTCACCGGACAGCAGCGCCGTGACGATCGGCGGAATGCCGCCCTTGTACGCCGCCCGGGCAAGCCCGTCGAGGGAGGAGCGCGAGGCGTCGGCGTCGGCGGTACGGGCCTCGGCGTCGGAACGCGCGGCGAACTGCGCCTGCGTCGTGCGGGCCAGCGCGTCGGCGGCCTTCTCGTACGCCACCGCTCCTGCGGCCAGCTCGTCGCTGACGCGGGTGATGTCCCGGTTCAGCTGGGCGACCCGGGCGGCCAGCCCCGTCGACGCGGGCTCGGCCGGAGCGGCCGTCGCGGGGGTCGTCGCACCGGCGGCCAGCACGACGCCGGCGAGGACGGTGCAGGCAGCGGCGCGCAGGCGCGACGCGGCGGACGGGTGCACGGGCTCGCTCTCGGTGCGGCATGAGGGGGTCTCTGGCTCCATCGGCGCGCGGGCGCTTCGGCTGAAGGAGGCCGCAGGTGGGAGGGTCCTGGCCGTGCCCGCTCCCGAGACCGCCTTCGTTCTCGGAGGCGGCGGTGTCCTGGGCGCCGGCGAGGTCGGGATGCTGCGGGCGCTGCTCGAGGCCGGGATCGTGCCGGACCTGGTGGTCGGCACGTCGGTGGGCGCGCTCAACGGCGCGTTCCTCGCGGCCGACCCCACCGTCGAGGCGACGATCCGGCTCGCGGACGTGTGGCGCGAGCTGTCCGCGGCCGGCGGGGTGTTCAGCGGCTCGCTGGTGGAGCGGGTCGGCACGGCCCTGCGCAGTCGCACGCACCTGCACCGCCGCGGACCGCTGCGCGAGCTGCTCGCGCAGCACCTGCCGGTCGAGGACATCGAGGACCTGGTCGTGCCGTTCCGGTGCGTCGCCGCCTCGATCGAGCGGGCGGCAGAGCACTGGTTCAGCTCCGGGTCGCTCGCCGACGCCGTCCTCGCCTCCGCCGCCGTGCCCGGGCTGCTCGCTCCCGTCCGCATCGGTGACGAGCACTTCCTCGACGGCGGCCTGGTGAACTCGATCCCGATCAGCCGCGCCGTCGAGCTCGGCGCGACCACGCTGTGGGTGCTTCAGGTCGGGCGCGTGGAGCAGCGGCTGACCAAGCCCACGCGTCCGTGGGAGGTCGCCCAGGTGGCGTTCGAGATCGCCCGGCGGCACCGCTTCGCGACCGACATGGCGATGCTGCCCGCCCACGTGACGGTGCACCTGCTCCCCAACGGCGACGACGTGCCGCAGGGGATGGCGCAGCTGCGCTACCGCGACACCAGTCGCGTCAACGGCCGGGTGGAGCGCGCCTACGCCGCCACGTCGGCGTACCTGGCTGCGCTGTGAAGGTCCGGCTGGCACCGACGTGGGTGCGCCGGCCGGTGTCGCTGGTCGTCGTGCTCGGCTTGGCGTTCGCGACCACCCTGCTGCCGCTGCTCGTCCTGGTGGCCGTCGCGTTGTCGGTCGTGCTGCCGGGCAGGTGGCGGGCGCTCCGGCTGCTGGGCTTCGCGTTCGTCTACCTGGCAGTCGAGACAGCCGGACTGGCAGCCGCTCTCGTGCTGTGGATCGCGAGCGGCCTCGGCTGGCGGCTGCGGTCGCCCACGTTCCAGCGGGCGCACTACGCCGTCCTGCACTGGCTGCTCGCCGTCGTCGTGCGCAGCGCGGAGGTGCTGTTCCACCTGCGCCTCATCGACGACGAGGTGGGGTGGT
>JBKJQM010000193.1:0-3828 GCA_046594005.1 Mycobacteriales bacterium | reverse complement strand
GTGCCCATCGTCGGCACCAGCCCCGAGGCCATCCACCTGGCCGAGGACCGCGGGGCGTTCGGCGACGTCCTCGAGCAGGCCGGCCTGCCCGCCCCGCGCTACGGACTGGCCACCTCCTACGACGAGGCGAAGTCCATCGCCGAGGGCGTCGGCTACCCGGTGCTGGTGCGGCCGTCGTACGTCCTCGGCGGTCGCGGCATGGAGATCGTCTACAGCGACGACATGCTCGTGGACTACGTGCAGCGCTCCACGCTGATCGGCCCGGACCACCCGGTGCTCGTCGACCGGTTCCTCGAGGACGCGATCGAGATCGACGTCGACGCGCTCTACGACGGGACCGACCTCTACCTCGCCGGCGTCATGGAGCACATCGAGGAGGCCGGCATCCACTCCGGCGACTCGGCGTGCGCGCTGCCGCCGATCACCCTGGGCAACGCCGACCTGCAGCGCATCCGCGCGAGCACCCTCGGCATCGCCGCCGGTGTCGGCGTGCGCGGCCTGCTCAACGTGCAGTACGCCCTCAAGGACGACGTCCTCTACGTCCTCGAGGCCAACCCGCGGGCGAGCCGCACGGTGCCGTTCGTCAGCAAGGCCACCGCCGTCCAGGTGGCCAAGGCCGCCGCGCGCATCATGCTCGGCGCGACGGTCGCAGAGCTGCGCGCCGAAGGGATGCTCCCGACCACCGGTGACGGCGCGGACCTGCCCTACGACGCGCCGATCTCGGTCAAGGAGGCGGTGCTGCCGTTCGGCCGGTTCCGCACCGCCGCGGGCGAGGGCGTCGACACGGTGCTCGGTCCGGAGATGAAGTCGACCGGCGAGGTCATGGGCATCGACAGCGTCTTCGGGACGGCCTACGCCAAGAGCCAGGCTGCGGCGTACGGCGAGCTGCCGACCAAGGGGCGGGTGTTCGTGAGCGTCGCGAACCGCGACAAGCGGGCCATGCTCTTCCCGGTCAAGCGCCTGGCCGACCTCGGCTTCGAGGTGCTCGCCACCGAGGGGACGGCGGGCGTCCTGCGGCGCAACGGCGTCCCGACCACCGTGGTCGGCAAGCACTCGCACGGCCTCGGCGACGACGTCGTGCCGCGCATCCTGGCCGGCGAGGTCGACCTCATCATCAACACGCCGTTCGGCGTCGGGGCGCGCAAGGACGGCTACGAGATCCGCACCGCCGCCGTCCAGCAGGGCGTCCCGTGCATCACGACGATCCAGGCCGCCGCCGCGTGCGTGCAGGGCATCGAGGCGCTGGTCCGCGGCGACATCGGCGTGACGTCCCTGCAGGAGCACCACGCCGGGCTGCGTGCCTCGGGCGCCGGCGCTCTGGCGGGCAAGGGTGACCGACGGGACGACGCCTGATGCCGCTGCAGGTCGCGGGGGAGGTGCTGTCCATCAAGCGGATCGGCGCCTACCAGTCCATGGCGGTCGTCGCGCCCGGCATCCCGGAGCTGACCAGGCCCGGGCACTTCCTGGCCGTGCAGGTCGGCGGTCCGGAGTCGAG
Source organism: Mycobacteriales bacterium (assembly GCA_046594005.1). Taxonomy (GTDB): domain Bacteria; phylum Actinomycetota; class Actinomycetes; order Mycobacteriales; family SCTD01; genus SCTD01. The sequence goes on along the minus strand of JBKJQM010000193.1, from coordinate 2,333 downwards.
CATGCTGCTGCGCCGCGCCTTTGCCATCTACGACGTCAAGGAGCGCGGGGTCTACGGCGGCACCGTCGAGTTCGTCTTCGCCGTGCACGGCAAGGGCACTGCGTGGCTGAGCGAGCGGCGCCAGGGCGACCGGCTCGACGTCGTCGGCCCGCTGGGGAAGCCGTTCCGACTGCCGGCCCACCCGGTGAACGCGGTGCTGGTCGGCGGCGGCTACGGCAGCGCCCCGCTGCTGCCGCTGGCTGCGGCCCTGCGCGAGCGCGGCTGCCGGGTGCACATCGTGCTCGGGGCCGGCAGCGCCGACCGGCTGTTCGGCCACCTGGATGCCAAGCGGATCGCCGACTCGATCGTCGTCACCACCGACGACGGCTCGATGGGGGAGCGCGGCCGCGTCAGCGACGTCCTGCCGTCGCTGCTCGAGAAGACCGACTCCGACGTCGTCTACGCCTGCGGGCCGATGCCGATGCTGCGCGCCGTCGCCGACATCGCCGCCGCCCGCGGCATCTCGTCGCAGGTCGCGGTGGAGGAGTCGATGGCCTGCGGCATCGGCGTCTGCATGACCTGCGTGCTCCCGGTGGTCGGCGACGACGGGCTGACCCGCATGGTGCGGTCCTGCGTCGAGGGGCCGGTGTTCCTCGGCGACCGCGTCCGCTGGGACGACGTCGGCACCGTCCCCGTCGGCGCCGTCGGCGCCATCACCGCCCCCGGAGCCCACCGGTGAGCCCCGCCACGACACCCGATCTGCGCACCACGCTGGCCGGCGTCGAGTTCCCCAACCCGGTCTTCACCGCGTCCGGTTGCGCCGCTGCCGGCCAGGAGCTCGACCAGTTCTTCGACGTCTCCGCCCTCGGTGGCGTCGTCACCAAGTCGATCATGCTGCAGCCCCGGTCCGGCCGTGCGACACCGCGCATGGCCGAGACCCCCAGCGGGATGGTCAACTCGATCGGCCTGCAGGGGCCGGGGATCGACGCGTTCCTCGACAAGGACCTGGCCTGGCTCGCCGACCGCGGTGCCCGCGCCGTCGTGTCGATCGCCGGCGGCAGCGTCGAGGAGTACGCCCGCCTCGCCCAGAAGCTGCGCGGCCACCCGGGCGTCGCGATGGTCGAGGTCAACATCTCGTGCCCGAACGTCGAGGACCGCGGTCAGGTCTTCGCCTGCGACCCGCGCGCCTCGTCCGGCGTCGTGCAGGCCGTACGGCAGAACACCGCCCCCGGTATCCCCGTGTTCGCGAAGCTCTCGCCCGACGTCACCGACATCACGACGATCGCCCGCGCCTGCGTCGACGCGGGCGCCGACGGCCTGTCGGTCATCAACACGCTGCTCGGCATGGTCATCGACACCACGACGATGAGGCCGGTCCTCGGCGGGGTCACCGGCGGGCTGTCCGGTCCGGCGATCCGCCCGGTCGCGGTCCGTTGCGTGTGGCAGGTCCACCAGGCGCTGCCCGACGTGCCGATCCTCGGCATGGGCGGCATCCGCACCGGCCTCGATGCGCTGGAGTTCCTGCTCGCCGGGGCCAGCGCGGTCAGCGTCGGCACCACTGTGTTCGGCGACCCGAGCGCCCCGATGCGCATCCTGCGGGAGCTGGAGCACGCCCTGGCGTCGCGCGGCATCGAGAAGCTGTCCGACGTCATCGGTCTCGCGCACCGCCCACCCGAGCCGCACGTCCCGACCGGCCCCGACCCCGAGGGCGACGACCTCGCCGAGGAGACATCGTGAAAGCGCCCATCGCCGTCGCGCTCGACGCCCCGGACGCCGAGACCGCGGCGCGCTGGGCGCAGGCCGTCACGCCGCACGTCTCCGTCGTCAAGGTCGGCCTCGAGCTGTTCTGCCGCACCGGCCCCTCGATCGTGCAGAGCGTGCGCGGCGCGTCGGGCGCCGACCTGTTCCTCGACCTCAAGCTGCACGACATCCCCAACACCGTCGCCGGCGCGGCCCGGTCGGTGGCGCGGCTCAAGCCGACCTACCTGACCGTGCACGCCACCGGGGGCGCCGACATGGTGAAGGCGGCCGTGGACGGCGCCGAGGGCGTGACCATCGCCGCAGTGACCGTGCTGACGAGCATGGACGACGCGGCCCTCGAGGCCGTCGGCCTGGCGGGGCCGTCGCTGGACGCCGTACGCCGGCTGGCCGCGCTCGCCGTGGGCGCCGGCGCGGGCGCTCTCGTCTGCTCCCCGCAGGAGGTCGCCGCCGTACGCGCCGAGGTGGGTGCGGGCGTCGTGCTCATCACCCCGGGTGTGCGCCCGGCCGGCTCGGACGTGCAGGACCAGGCCCGCGTCGCCACCCCCGAGCAGGCCCTCGCCGACGGGGCGGACCTGCTGGTCATCGGCCGCCCC
>JBKJQM010000144.1:0-3667 GCA_046594005.1 Mycobacteriales bacterium | reverse complement strand
TCGGCCGGGTCGCGGCCCACATCAGCGCAGTGCCGGTCCAGCACCTGGAGCTTGTGCGCGACCTCCTCGGGCGCGGCACCGAACAGGTTGCACGCGTCCGCGTACTGCGCGACCAGGCGCAGCGTCTTCTTCTCGCCGCTCCCGCCGATGAGCACGCGTGGCCGGTGCAGCGGCTGCGGCCGGCAGACCGTCTCGGCCAGCGAGTAGTGGCGGCCCTCGTACGCGCCGTCGTCGTCGCTCCACATCTGCGCGCAGACCTGCAGCGCCTCCTCGAGCCGCTCGAACCGCTCGGACACCGGCGGGAAGGGCACGCCGAGGCCGAGGTGCTCGCGGTCGTACCAGGCTGCGCCGATCCCGAGCATCGCCCGCCCGCTGGACAGCACGTCGAGCGTCGCGACGGTCTTCGCGAGCAGCCCCGGGTGGCGGTAGGTCACGCCGGTCACGAGCAGCCCGAGCTCGATCCGCGACGTCTGCCCGGCCAGGAAGCCCAGCGCCGTGTAGCCCTCGAGCATGTTGTCCGCCGGTCCGCCGAGCTGCTCCATCTGGAACCAGTGGTCCATCAGGGTCAGCGTCGCGGCGCCGCCCTCGTCGGCGGCGCGCGCCGTCGCGGCGAGCACCGGGCCGATCTGCGCGGGATCGGTCGAGAACCGGGCGCAGTGGATGCCGAGCCGCATGGGAGACCTCCGGACTAGTGGGCGAAGTGCCGGGTGCCCGTGAAGTAGAGCGTGGCGCCGGCGGCTTCGGCGGCGGCGACGACCTCCGGGTCGCGGACCGAGCCGCCCGGCTGCGCCACCGCCCGCACACCCGCGTCGAGCAGGACCTGCAGCCCGTCGGCGAACGGGAAGAACGCGTCGGAGGCGGCGACCGACCCGGCAGCCCGCTCCCCTGCGCGCGCGACCGCCAGCTGGGCGGCGTCGACCCGGTTGACCTGCCCCATGCCGACCCCGACGGTCGCGCCGCCGCTCGCCAGCAGGATCGCGTTGGACTTCACCGCGCGGATCGCGCGCCACGCGAACTGCAGGTCGGCGAGGGTCTCCGCGTCGACGGCCTCCCCGGTGGCCAGCGTCCAGGCCGACGCGTCGTCGCCGGGCGCCTGCAGCCGGTCCGCGACCTGCATCAGCAGACCACCGCTGACCGGGCGCATCTCGACCTGCGAAGCCTTCCACTCCGGGACGACCAGCAGCCGGATCGAGGGCTTCTTGGACAGCAGCTCGACGGCGCCCTCCTCGAAGCCGGGGGCGACCACGACCTCGGTGAAGACGTCGGCCACCTGCTCGGCCATGGCCAGCGACACCGGCACGTTCGTCGCGATGACGCCGCCGAACGCGGACACCGGGTCGCACGCGTGCGCGCGCAGGTGCGCCTCCGCGACGTCGGCGCCGACGGCGATGCCGCAGGGGTTGGCGTGCTTGATGATCGCCACCGTCGGCGCGTCGCCGTGGTCGTGGGCGGCCCGCCAGGCGGCGTCGCTGTCGACGTAGTTGTTGTAGGACATCTCCTTGCCGTGCAGCTGCTCGCCGGCGGCCAGGCCGGGGAAGCCGTTGAGGTACAGCGCGGCGGCCTGGTGCGGGTTCTCGCCGTACCGCAGGACCGCTCCGCGCTCCCACGTCGCGCCGACGAAGTCGGGGAACCCGTCGACGGCGCCGCTCGCGTCGTAGTCGCTGGCGAACCAGGAGGCGACGGCCACGTCGTACGCCGCCGTGTGCTGGAAGGCCAGCGACGCCAGGCGCCGGCGCTGCTCGAAGGTCGTGCCGCCCTCGGCGACCGACGCGAGCACCTCGTCGTACGAGGAGGGGTCGACGACCACCGCGACCGACGGGTGGTTTTTCGCGGCGGCGCGCACCATCGTCGGCCCGCCGATGTCGATCTGCTCGACGCACTCGTCGGGCGCCGCACCGGACGCGACCGTCTGAGTGAACGGGTAGAGGTTGACCACCACCAGCTCGAACGGCGCGACGCCGAGGTCCGCCAGCTGCGAGACGTGGTCGGGCAGCCGGAGGTCGGCGAGGATGCCGGCGTGCACCTTCGGGTGCAGCGTCTTGACCCGACCGTCGAGGCACTCGGGGAAGCCGGTCAGCTCGTCCACGGCGGTGACGGCCACCCCCGCGTCGCGCAGCTTCGCTGCTGTGGAGCCGGTGGACACGATCTCGACGCCGGCTGCGGCCAGGCCCTGGCCCAGCTCGAGCAGGCCGGTCTTGTCGTAGACGCTCACGAGCGCACGGCGGACAGGAGTACGGGTCATCCGACCTTCACGGTCCTTCCCTGGACGGTCCAGCCCGCGCGGGCGAGCCGTCCGACGGCGTCGACGTAGAGCGGTCGCTCCACGTCCTGGATCCTCGACTGCAGCGCAGCCTCGTCGTCGCCGTCCAGCACCGGCACGGCCGCCTGCGCGACCACCGGTCCGGTGTCGACGCCCTCGTCCACCAGGTGGACGGTCACCCCCGAGACCTTCACGCCGTAGGCCAGCGCGTCTGCCACGGCGTGCGCCCCGGGGAAGCTCGGGAGCAGGGCCGGGTGCGTGTTCACGACCCTCGCCGGGAAGCGGCCGAGGAACTCCGGCGCCAGGATGCGCATGAAGCCGGCGAGCACGACCAGGTCCGGTGCGTGCGCCGCGACGGCGTCGGCGAGCGCGGTGTTCCAGGCGGTCCGGTCGGGGCTGTCGGCCAGGGCCGCCACGAACGTGGGCACGCCGGCGGCCGCGGCGCGCTCGAGGGCGCGGGCCTGCGGCTTGTCCGTGCCGACCGCCACCACGTCGGCGCCGTACGCCGGGTCGGCCGCCGCGTCGAGCAGCGCCTGCAGGGTGGTGCCGCTGCCGGACGCGAGGACGACCAGGCGCGCGGGCAGGGGGAGCTCCTTCGAACGAGCGGGCGGTCCGCGCAGGCTACCGATCCCCGTCCACAGCCGCGGCGCGCGGTCCTTGACCCCGGACCGCGGCCTCGACAGGCTGCCCGCGCACGCCCGTCCGGGCGTGCTCACCGCAGGGAGGGACGTGGGCCGTGCCGGCGACCGCGGTCCGCTCGGCCGCGCTGCGCGCCGGTCTCCTGCTGCTCGCAGCGCTGGCGCTGGCCGCTCTCGAGCTGCCGGGGCGCCCGTCCACGCTGTGCGGTGTGCGCGCCCTGACCGGCCTTCCGTGCCCGCTGTGCGGCGGCACGACGGCCGCGGTCGAGCTCGGCCGGCTGCACCCGCTGGCCGCGCTGGCGGCCTCACCGGTCGCCGTGCTCGGAGCGGCCGCTGCGGTGCTGGCGCCGCTGTCGCCCGACCGGCTGCGCGCCGCCGTCCTGCGCACCCCCGTCCTGCTGACCGTGCTCGCCGCCGGCGAGCTGTGGCAGCTGATCCGCCTTCCCTGAGCCTCCCGGAGGACCCGTGACCACACCGAACGACCCCTTCGCCCCGCCGCCCGAGAGCGACGGCGCCCCGTCGTACGGCAGTCCGCCGTCCTACGGCAGTCCGCCCGCTGCCCCGCCGCCGGGGTACGAGCAGCCGTCGTACGGTCAGCCTGCGTACGGGCAGCCCGCGCCGGGGTACGGCCAGGCACCGGGCTACGGCCAGGCGCCGGGCTACGGCCAGGCGCGGTACTGCGGCTGCCCGTACTGCTGGCCGTAGCCCGGCGCCTGGCCGTAGCCCGGCGCCTGGCCGTAGCCCGGTGCCTGGCCGTACCCCGGCGCAG
>JBKJQM010000088.1:0-3516 GCA_046594005.1 Mycobacteriales bacterium | reverse complement strand
GAGCGCGAGGTCGCCCGCGCGACGCGCAGCGCCGAGCACGTCAGCCTGGTCATGCTCGACATCGACCACTTCAAGCGGCTCAACGACACGCACGGCCACCAGGCGGGCGACGAGGTGCTGCGCAACGTCGCCGCCGCGCTGGCCATCGAGTGCCGCGACTTCGACACCGCCGCCCGCTACGGCGGCGAGGAGTTCGCCGTCGTCCTGCCGGGCTGCGGGCCCGAGGAGGCGGTGCGCATCGCCGAGCGCCTGCGCCGCGCGGTCGCCGCCGCGCCGTCCGTCGTCGCCATCACGGCCAGCGCCGGCGTCGCCACCTACCCGAGCCACGCCGGTGACGCGGACACCCTGGTCCGTGCGGCCGACGACGCGCTCTACGAGAGCAAGCGCCACGGTCGTGACCGCACCACCGCCTCGGCAGGCGTCCCGCCCGAGGCGCAGGTCGACGCCCTCCTGCGGCGTGCTGTGTCCCAGCGCCTCGGCCGACCGGTGGACGGGGCGGCGCCTGCGCCCCGGCCCGCGACGACGAGCTAGGGCGAGCGACTACGCCACGCCCTCCGGGCGGTCGACGACGGCCTGCAGAAGCTCGGGCTCCACCGCGTCGGGTGCGTCCGCGGTCCGGACGCGGGACAGGGCGTACGCCGCGACCGCACCGGCCGCCGCACCCGCGAGCGCGGCGCCCACCGCCCACGGCCAGCGCCGCACCGCGACGGGCGGGCCGACCCGGTCACCGCGCAGGGCGTCCCAGGCTGCGCCGCCGCGCACCGCGGCGTCCTCCAGGACGCCGGTCACCGTCTCGACCGCGGACTCGACCGCCGGCGACGCGGCGGCCACGAGCTCACCGGTCCCGGCGGCCACCCGCGCTGCCAGCGGCGCCGCCTCGGCGCGCGCCCGGAGAGCGAGATCCCCTGCGTGCGAGGCGATCTCGCCCGCCTCGTCCCGCGCCCGGAGGACAAGCGGCTCCAGCCGACCGGCGAGCTCACCGGCCGTGTCGCGTGCGCTGCTCCTGCTCGACCTGTGCCCCATGCGTCCTCCGCCTCGTCCTGCCGTCGGGGAAGCCTCGCACGGGCCCGCGGCGCGACTGCGTGCGAGACTCGTAGGCCCCTTGTCCCCGAAGAAGCAGGAGCCCGCCGCGTGGCCAGCGAGCTGTACGCCACCCTCACCACCTCCCTCGGACCGGTCCGCGTGAAGCTGTTCCCGGACCACGCCCCGAAGACCGTCAAGAACTTCGTCGGCCTGGCCGACGGCAGCGGCGAGTGGACCGACCCCAAGACCGGCAAGAAGGGCGACGGGTCGCTGTACGCCGGCACCGTCTTCCACCGCGTCATCCGCGGTTTCATGATCCAGGGCGGCGACCCGCTGGGCACCGGCACCGGCGGCCCGGGCTACCGCTTCCAGGACGAGTTCCACCCCGAGCTGCAGTTCGACCGGCCGTACCTGCTCGCGATGGCGAACGCCGGGCCCGGCACCAACGGCTCGCAGTTCTTCGTCACCGTCGGCCCGACGCCGCACCTGAACCGCAAGCACACCATCTTCGGCTAGGTCGCCGACCAGGCCGGCCGCGACGTCATCGACGCCATCGCCACCACGCCGACCGCGGCGATGGACCGCCCGAAGACCGACGTCGTGATCGAGTCCATCGAGATCGAGAAGGTCGAGAGCTGACGTCTGCACCCGACCCGGTCGAGGTGGCGGCGCCGGTCTGCTACCGCCACCCCGACCGGGAGACCTACGTCCGCTGCACCCGGTGCGAGCGGCCGATCTGCCCGGACTGCATGCGGTCGGCGTCCGTCGGCTTCCAGTGCCCGGAGTGCGTCGCCGAGGGTGCGCGCGGCGTCCGCGAGGCGCGCACGACCTTCGGCGGCCGCCTGACCGGGAACACCAGCCGGGTCAGCCTGACGATCGTCGGCCTCAACGTCGCGGTGTACCTGCTCGGCCTGCTGCTGCAGGGATCTCGTGATCTGGCCCTCGACTTCGGCAACCTCGCCGGCCCGGTGGTGTTCGAGCCCGGCGGTGCGCTGCAGGGGGTCGCGGAGGGGCAGTACTACCGCCTGTTCACCGCGGCGTTCCTGCACGCGGGCACGCTGCACATCCTGCTGAACATGTTCGCGCTGGCGCAGCTCGGCCCGACGCTGGAGAGCGCGCTCGGTCGCGTCCGCTTCCTGACGCTGTACCTGCTGTCCGCGCTCGGCGGCTCGACGCTGTCCTACCTGGTGTCGGACCCCGGCACCCTGGGCGTCGGTGCGTCCGGCGCCATCTTCGGGCTGTTCGGCGCCTACTACGTCATCGTGCGCCGGCTCGGCGGCGAGACCCGGTCCATCGTCGTGCTGCTCGTCATCAACCTGGTCATCACCTTCAGCGTGCCGATCATCGACTGGCGCGCACACGTCGGCGGACTCGTCACGGGCGCGGCGGTCGCCGTCGCCTTCGCGTACGCACCGCGGGGGCCGCGCCAGGTGCGGCTGCAGGCGACCGCATGCGTCGCCGTCGCGCTGGTGCTCGTCGTCGCCGTGGCGCTGCGCACGTCCGCGCTCGGAGTCTGAGCCCCGCCGTACACTCGCCAGGTAAACCGCCGTTCACATCGAGGAGAGCCCCATGCGCGACGCCGTCATCGTCGAGGCAGTACGCACCCCCACCGGCAAGCGGAACGGCGGCCTGGCCGGCATCCACTCCGCCGACCTGTCCGCGCACGTGCTGCGCTCGGTCGTCGAGCGCACGGGCATCGACCCGGCCGTCGTGGACGACGTCATCTGGGGCTGCGTCATGCAGATCGGCGAGCAGACCTTCGACATCGCCCGCACGGCGGTGCTGTCGGCGGGTTGGCCCGAGTCCGTGCCCGGCACGACCGTGGACCGCCAGTGCGGCTCGTCGCAGCAGGCTGTGCACTTCGCGGCGGCCGGCGTCATCTCGGGCCAGTACGACGTGGCCGTCGCCGGCGGCGTCGAGGTCATGAGCCGCACGCCGATGGGCTCGAGCTTCACCGCCAGCCCGCTCGGCGCCGACTACGTCGCGCGCTACGGCCCGGACTTCCCGAACCAGGGCATCGGCGCCGAGGACATCGCCGACACCTGGGGCTTCTCGCGCGAGCAGCTCGACGAGTACGCGCTGCGCAGCCACGAGCGCGCCCAGGCCGCGAGCGAGAGCGGCGCGTTCGATGCGCAGATCGCGCCGGTGACCAACCCCGAGGGCGTCGTCGTCGCCAAGGACGAGGGCATCCGCCCCGGCGGCACCATGGAGAAGCTGGCGTCGCTCAAGCCGGCGTTCAAGGAGGACGGCAAGATCACCGCCGCCAACTCCTCGCAGATCTCCGACGGCTCGGCCGCGCTGCTCATCATGACCAGCGAGAAGGCGGCGGCCCTGGGCCTCACGCCGATCGCGCGCATCCACACCGCTGTGCTCGCGGGCGTCGCGCCGATGCCGATGCTGCACGCGCCGATGCCCGCCACGCTGAAGGCGTTCGAGAAGTCGGGGCTCAAGGCCAGCGACATCGGCGCGTACGAGGTCAACGAGGCGTTCGCG
>JBKJQM010000077.1:0-7903 GCA_046594005.1 Mycobacteriales bacterium | reverse complement strand
AGCAGGCCGCCGAACAGGCTGTAGAGCAAGAACTTCATCGCAGCGTACGACCGCCTCGGGCCGCCATAGCTGCCGATGAGGAAGTACATCGGGATCAGCATCGCCTCGAAGAAGACGTAGAACAGGAAGACGTCGGTGGCGGCGAAGACCCCGATCATCATCGTCTCGAGCACGAGCAGCAGCGCGAAGAACGTCTTGACGCCCCGCCGGCGCTGCGGCTCCGCCGGCGCAGTCGCGGCGCCGGGCGGGGCGGCCTCCAGGACGGCGGTCCCGCCGCCGGTGCGCACGGAGGTGGCCACCGCTGCCGTGGCGGCGGTGACCTGCGCCTCGGGAGCGGCGTCGGCGTCGTTCCAGCTCGCCAGCACCACGACGGGGACCAGCACGGCGATCAGGGCGATGAGCACGAGCGCGATGCCGTCGGCGCCGACGGCGTACTGCACGCCGAACGCCGGGATCCAGTCGTAGGCCTGGGTGAACTGGAAGCGGTCGCCGGCCGGGTCGAAGGAGGCGCACATCGCGATCGCGAGGACGAGGACCCCGAGCGAGACGACGAGCGCGACCTGCTTGGCCAGCAGGTCACGGCCCTTCGGCAGGCAGGCGACGAGCACCGCGCCGAGGAGCGGTACGACGCCCAGGACGGTGAGCCACGGCAGGTCGCTCACTGGCCGATCCTCACCAGGAGCAGGGCGGCGACCACGAGAGCGGCTCCTCCGAACATGGACAGGGCGTAGGACCGGACGAAGCCGTTCTGCACCCGTCGCAGGCGACCGGAGCCGCCGCCGATGCCGGCCGCCAGCCCGTGGACAGCACCGTCGATGCCGCGGTTGTCCACCCACACCAGCGCGCGGGTGAGGTACTGGCCGGGGCGCATCAGCAGGCTCTCGTTCAGGGAGTCGAAGTAGAGGTTCTTGCGGGCCGCGGTGGTCAGCGGGTTGACGGCCACGGGCGCGGTCGTCGGGACCGGCTTGGTGGCGTACTGCAGGTAGGCGACGACGACGCCGAGCGCGCTGATCGCGGTCAGGATCAGCGTGAGCAGCAGCGGATTGACGACGTGGTCCTCGCCCTCCCTGCCGAGGACCGGCTCGAGCCAGTCCTGCACGGAGAACACGTGGACCAGCAGGAAGCCGGACACGACCGAGCCGAGAGCGAGGATGACCATCGGGACGGTCATGACGGCCGGCGACTCGTGCGGGTGCTGGCCCTCGGTCCACCGCTTCGGCCCGAAGAAGGTCATGATCATCATGCGGGTCATGTAGAAGGCCGTGACGCCGGCGATGACGATCGCGACGATGCCGAACGACCAGCCGCGGGCGCCGCCCTGGTCGAGGGCCGCCTCGACGATGAGGTCCTTGGAGAAGAAGCCGGCGAACAGCGGGAAGCCGATGATCGCGAGGTAGCCGGCGGTCATGCACGCGAAGGTCACCGGCATCTCCTTGCGCAGGCCGCCGAAGCGCCGCATGTCGACCTGGTCGCCCATGCCGTGCATGACCGAGCCGGCCGACAGGAACATGCAGGCCTTGAAGAAGCCGTGCGTCAGCAGGTGCAGGATCGCGACCGCGCCGGCGCCGGGGATGGCGACGGCGAGGAACATGTAGCCGATCTGGCTGACCGTCGAGTAGGCGAGCACCTTCTTGATGTCGTCGTACGCGCAGCCGATGACCGCGCCGATGACCAGGGTGATCGCGCCGATGATGCCGACGACGAGGCGGGCGGTGTCGCTCACCTCGTACAGCGGGAGGGAGCGCGCGATGAGGTAGACGCCGGCGGTGACCATGGTCGCCGCGTGGATGAGCGCCGACACCGGCGTCGGGCCGGCCATGGCGTCCGGCAGCCAGGTGTGCAGCGGGAACTGGCCGGACTTGCCGCACGCGCCGAGCAGCAGCAGCAGGCCGATGGCCGTCGCGGTGCCGGCGGTGAGCAGGCCCGCCTGGCCGAAGACCCCGGAGAACGACGTGGTGCCCAGGGCGGCGAACATGACGAACATGGCGATGAGCAGGCCCACGTCGCCGATGCGGTTCATGATGAATGCCTTCTTGGCGGCCGTGGCGTACTCCGGCACGTAGAACCAGAAGGAGATGAGCAGGTACGACGCGAGGCCGACGCCCTCCCAGCCGAGGAACAGCGCGAGGTAGCTGTCGCCGAGCACAAGCACGAGCATCGCCGCGACGAACAGGTTGAGGTAGGCGAAGAAGAGCCGCCGCCGGGGGTCGTGCGCCATGTAGCCGAGCGAGTAGACGTGGATCAGCAGGCCGACGCCGGTGATGAGCAGCGTGAACGTCGACGACAACGGGTCCAGCAGGAAGCCGAAGTCCACCTGCAGCTCGGCGACCGGGACCCAGCTGAACAGGTGCAGCTGCGCGCTGCGCTCGGGCACGTCGCGCAGGGCGAAGAAGGACACCAGGGCTAGGAGGAAGGCGCCGGCGCACATGCCGATGGCGAGGTACGGGCCCCAGGAGTTGGTCCGCTTCCCGCCGAGCAGCAGCACGGCTGCGCCGACGAGCGGGAGGACGACCAGCAGCCAGAGCAGCTCGTGCGTGCCGGACGCGGCGACGTAGTTGCCGGTGGGCAGCCCGGCGTCCTGCATGCTCGGAAGGGCAGCGGGCAGCAGTCTGCTCACCGGGTCGCTCCGCGACGGGGCGTGGGCAGCACGGGTCGGTCCTCGTCCTCTCGGGCCGCGGCTGGGGTCAGCGCCACGGGGGTGTGCGGGATCAGTACTTGAGCAGGTTGGCGTCGTCCACGGACGCCGAGCGGCGGCTGCGGAAGATGCTCATGATGATCGCCAGGCCGACGACCACCTCGGCGGCGGCCACGACCATGACGAAGAACGCCATGACCTGACCCTCGAGCGTGCCGGTCGTGCGGCTGAAGGTGACCAGGGTCAGGTTGACCGAGTTGAGCATCAGCTCGACGCTCATGAACACCAGGATGGCGTTGCGGCGCAGGAGCACGCCCAGCGCGCCGATCGTGAAGATCAGCGCCGCGAGCAGCAGGTAGTAGGACTCGTTCACGACTCGGAGCCCGTCGACTCGAGCCCCAGCGGTGTGGGGTTGCGCGCGCCGCCGGCCTGCTCCGCCGAGGTCTTCTCGAGGACTGAGCTGACGCTGCTGGGAGCCTCCGTGCCGTCGGGCAGCAGGGCGGGCGAGGCCGTCGAGTTGGTACCGGCGTAGACGCCGGGGCCGGGCAGCGACCAGGGCGAGGCGCCGGCGAACCGCTGGCGCGCCAGCTCGCGCTGCGTCGTCCTGGGCTCGGTCCGCTCCTTGTGCGCGAGGACCATCGCGCCGAGCGCAGCGGTGATGAGCAGCGCGCTGGTGACCTCGAACGCGAACAGGTAGTCGGTGAACAGCAGCCGTGCGATGCCGACGACGTTGCCGTCGGCGTTGGCCGCCTCGAGCCCGACCGACTCGACCTTCCCGTCCTGCACGACGGCGCTGGCGATCGTCGACATGAGCAGCGCCGCGAACCCGAGCCCGACGACGAACGCCGCGATGCGGTGCCCGCGCAGCGTCTCGATGAGCGAGTCGCTCGAGTCGACGCCGACGAGCATGAGGACGAACAGGAACAGCATGAGGATCGCGCCGGTGTAGACGATGACCTGCACGGCGGCCAGGAACGGGGCGTCCTGCGCGGCGTACAGCCCGGCGAAGCTCAGCATCACCGCGGCCAGGAACAGCGCCGCGTGCACGGCGTTCCGCGACAGCACCATCATGACGGCGGCGATCGCGGCGAGCGGTCCGAGCACCCAGAAGGTGACGGCCTCACCGGTCGAGGTGGCGGCGAGGACCGTGCCGGTCAGCTCGGGGCTCATCGAGCGCCCTCCCCGGCCGTCGACGTGGTGCCTGCCGACCCGAGGTAGTAGTCGGTGTCGGTGTCGCCGAGGCGCATCGGGTGGGGCGGCTGCTCCATGCCGGGCAGCAGCGGGGCGAGCAGCTGGGTCTTGGTGAAGATGAGGTCGGTGCGGCTGTCGTCGGCCAGCTCGTACTCGTTGGTCATCGTGAGCGAGCGGGTCGGGCAGGCCTCGATGCACAGGCCGCAGAAGATGCAGCGCAGGTAGTTGATCTGGTAGACGGCGGCGTAGCGCTCACCGGGCGAGTAGCGCCCGTCGTCGGTGTTGTCGGCACCCTCGACGTAGATGGCGTCGGCGGGGCACGCCCAGGCGCACAGCTCGCACCCGATGCACTTCTCGAGGCCGTCGGGGTGGCGGTTCAGCACGTGGCGCCCGTGGTAGCGGGGCGCCGTCGGCGTGACCTCCTCCGGGTACTGCTCGGTGGTCACCTTCTTGAACATCGTCGTGAAGGTGAGCCCGAACCCGCGTACGGGGTCCAGGAAGCCGGCCATGGTCAGGCCTCCGTGTCTGGTGCAGAAGGCGCACCGCTGGTGACGGCCGGGCGGGACAGCGAGCGCGGCGTCGGCGGGATGACGAGGTCCATCGGCGGGACGGGGAAGCCGCCCTCGTCGAGCGGCGTGGTGTCGGTGCCCGGGCCGGGCACGACCTTGGGCGCGGGCGCCGGCAGCAGGTAGAAGACGGCCAGCACCACGGCGAACACCAGGAAGACGACGGTCAGCAGCGTGCGCCTGCTGTCGATCTCCAGGGTGGCGGTGCGGATGCCGGCGACGAGCAGGATCCACACGAGGCCGACCGGGACGAGCACCTTCCAGCCGAAGCGCATGAACGCGTCGTAGCGCATGCGGGGCAGCACGCCGCGCAGCCAGACGAAGAAGAAGATGAACACGATCGTCTTGGACAGGAACCAGATGATCGGGAACCAGCCCTCGCTCATCCAGTCGACGCGCGAGAACGGGAAGATGGGCTGCCAGCCGCCGAGGAACAGCGTCGTCGCCAGCGCCGAGACGGTGACGATGTTGATGTACTCGGCGAGGAAGAACATCGCGAACTTCAGCGAGGTGTACTCGGTGTGGAACCCGCCGACGAGCTCGCTCTCGGCCTCGGGGAGGTCGAACGGCGCGCGGTTGGTCTCACCCGTGATCGCGATGACGTAGATGACGAACGACACCGGCAATGTGACGACGAACCAGCGGCTCTCCTGCGCGGCGACGATCTCGCTGGTGGACAGCGAGCCGGCGTAGAGGAAGACGGCGATGAGCGCGAGCGCCATGGCGATCTCGTACGAGATCACCTGGGCGGCGGAGCGCAGGCCGCCGAGCAGCGGGTAGGTCGAGCCGCTGCTCCAGCCGGCGAGCACGATGCCGAAGACGCCGAGGCTGGCGCAGGCCAGCACCCAGAGCACCCCGACGGGGAGGTCGGTCAGCTGCAGGGCGGTCGTGTGACCGGCGATCGAGACCTTGGGGCCGAACGGGATGACCGAGAACGCGAGGAACGCGGGCACAGCAGACAGCACCGGCGCGAGCAGGTAGACCGGCCGGTCCGCCAGCTTCGGGATGATGTCCTCCTTGAACGCCAGCTTCAGGCCGTCGGCCAGGGACTGGCCCCAGCCGCCGGGCCCGACGCGGTTCGGGCCGCTGCGCTGCTGCATGCGCGCGACGACCTTGCGCTCGAAGACGATCGAGAACAGCGTCATGAGGACCAGCAGCACGAAGACGAACAGCGCCTTGGCGATGGTCAGCCAGAACGGCTCGTTGCCGAAGCTGGTGAGCGGCACCTGCCGCTCGTCGAGCTCCTGGGCGAGCACGGTCACGAGCGGCGTCATGCGGCACCTCCGGTCGAGAGGCGGACCAGGGCGCCGGGGACGACCGCGAGATCGCGTCGCACGGCGGCGTCGGGGGTGCGCATCGGCACCCAGACGACCCGGTCGGGCAGGTCGGCGACGACGAGCGGCAGCGTCACGCTGCCGCGGTCGCTGGACACGGTGACCATCGCGCCCTCGGTCGCGCCGACCTCGGCGGCGGTGGCCGCCGACAGGTGCAGGCGCGGCTTCTTGGCGGTGCCGGCCAGGAACGGCTCGCCGTCCATCAGCGACCCGTCGTCGAGCAGCCAGTGCCACGAGGCCAGCAGCGCCTCGCCGGCCTGCGGCTCGGGGACGGCGACCGCGTCGGCCGACGGGCCCGCCGGGCGACCGGTCACCGCGCCCAGCCGGGCGATCTCGGACCGGGCGGACACGACGTCCGGCAGACCGAGCGGGACGTCGAGCTCGTCGGCGAGCACGTGGAGCACGCGGGCGTCGGTGAGCGCGCCCTGGCGGTGCAGCACCGCCTCGAACGGGCGGGCGCGGCCCTCCCAGTCGAGGAAGGTGCCGGCCTTCTCGACGGCGGCCGAGACGGGGAAGACGACGTCCGCGCGGTCGGTGACCGGCGAGCGGCGCAGCTCGAGGCTGACGAGGAACGGCACCTTGTCGAGGGCGTCGAGCGCGAGCCACGGGTCGGGGCAGTCGGCCGGGTCGACCGCGCCGACGACCAGCGCGGACAGGCCGCCGTCGCGGGCGGCGGTGAGGATGCCGTCGAGGTCGCGGCCGGCGCGCTCGGGCAGCGCACCCCAGAGGGCGGCCACGTCGGCGGCGTCAGCAGTGGTCCGGCCACCCGGGAGCAGGCCGGGGAGCGTGCCGGCGTCGATGGCGCCGCGCTCGCCCGCACGACGCGGGACCCAGGCCAGCCGCGCGCCGGTGGCGGTCGCGAGGCGGCTGACGGCGGACAGGGCGCCGGGGGTGGCGGCCAGCCGCTCGCCGACGAGGATGACCGCACCGGGCTCGGCGAGCGCCGTCGCAGCCTCCCCGGCCACGCCCTCGGCAGCACCCAGAAGGCCTGCCAGCACGGCAGTCTCGGCGCCAGGGGCGGTCTGGAGCAGGCGCGCGGCGGTCTTGACCGAGCCGGGGCTGCGGAACGGCGCGACGGTGAAGACGCGGGTGCCGGTGCGGCGGACGGCCTTGCGCAGCCGCAGGAACAGGATCGGCGACTCCTCCTCCGGCTCGAAGCCGGCGAGCAGGACGGTGCGCGCCTCCTCGAGGTCGGCGTAGGTGACGACCCCGGCCTGACCGGCGTAGCGGCCGGCGACGTGCGCGGCGAGGAAGTCCTGCTCCTCGGCCGAGTGCGGGCGCACGCGGGAGTCGACGTCGTTCGTGCCGAGCACCACGCGGGCGAACTTGCTGTAGGCGTACGCGTCCTCGACGGTCAGGCGGCCACCGGGCAGGACGCCGACACCGGCCTCCGCCTTGGCGATCGCGAGACCGCGCGCGGCGGTCTCGGGCGCCTCGGTCCAGGACGCCTCGCGCAGGCGGCCGGTCGCGTAGTCGCGCACCAGGGGCGTGGCGATCCGGTCGCCCTGCTGGGAGTAGGTGAAGGCCCAGCGACCCTTGTCGCAGTTCCACTCCTCGTTGACCTGCGGGTCGTCACCGGCCAGGCGGCGCAGGACCTTGCCACGGCGGTGGTCGGTGCGCAGGGCGCAGCCGGCCGCGCAGTGCTCGCACACCATCGGCGTCGAGACGAGGTCGAACGGCCGGGCGCGGAAGCGGTACGCGGCGCCGGTGAGCGCGCCGACCGGGCAGATCTGCACGGTGTTGCCGGAGAAGTAGGACTCGAAGGGCTGGTCGGAGTATATGGCGACCTGCTGCAGGGCGCCGCGCTCGAACAGCTCGATGAACGGGTCGCCGGCGACCTGCTGCGAGAAGCGGGTGCAGCGGGCGCACAGGACGCAGCGCTCGCGGTCGAGCAGCACCTGGCTCGAGATGGCGATCGGCTTGGGGTAGGTGCGCTTCACGTCGTGGAAGCGCCACGTGCCCTTGGCGTTGGTCATGGTCTGGTTCTGCAGCGGGCACCCGCCGCCCTTGTCGCAGACAGGGCAGTCGAGCGGGTGGTTGATGAGGAGCATCTCGAGGTTGCCGTGCTGCGCCTTGGCGGCCACCGGGCTCGTCAGCTGCGTCTTGACGACCATGCCCTCGGTGACGGTGGTGGTGCAGGCCGTCAACGGCTTGCGCTGGCCCTCGACCTCGACGAT
>JBKJQM010000073.1:0-9131 GCA_046594005.1 Mycobacteriales bacterium | reverse complement strand
CGACCTCCACCTGCTTGCCGATGAGGCTGTCCTCGATGCGGCCGACGCCGCGGATCGTGGACTCCTCGAGCACGATCGAGTGCTCGATCTCGGTGTTCTCGAGCGTGCAGCCGAAGTAGATCGACGTGAACGGCCCGACGTAGGTGTCGCGGACGACCGTGTCGCGGCCGATGATCGCGGGCCCGCGGACGACGGAGCGCTCGATGACCGCTCCCTCCTCGACCACGACGCGCCCGATCAGCGCGCTCTCGGCGTCGACGCTGCCCTCGACGCGCGGCTCGACGGACTCCAGGACCTTGCGGTTGCACTCGAGCATGTCCTCGAGGCGGCCGGTGTCCTTCCAGTAGCCGGTGACCAGGTGCGGACGGACGTCCTTGCCCTCGTCGATGAGCCACTGCAGGGCGTCGGTGATCTCGAGCTCGCCGCGGCCGGAGGGCTTGATGGCGCGGACCGCGTCGTGGATGACCGGGCGGAACATGTAGACGCCGACAAGCGCCAGGTCGCTCTTGGGCTCCCTGGGCTTCTCGACCAGCGTCTTGACGCCGCCGTTCGGACCGAGCTCGGCGACGCCGAACTGCGACGGGTTGTCGACCTTGGTGAGCAGGATCTGGGCGTCGTACGTCCCGGCCTGGAACTCCTGGACCAGCTCGGTGATGCCGCCGATGATGAAGTTGTCGCCGAGGTACATGACGAAGTCGTCGTCGCCCAGGTAGTCCTGCGCGATCAGGACGCAGTGCGCCAGCCCGAGGGGCGCGTCCTGGCGGATGTAGGTGACCCGGATGCCGAGCTCGGAGCCGTCGCCGACGGCCGCCTCGATCTCGGCCTGGGTGTCGCCGACGATGATGCCGACGTCGGTGACGCCCGCGTCCCGGATGGCCTCGAGGCCGTAGAACAGCACCGGCTTGTTGGCCACCGGCACCAGCTGCTTGGCCGAGGTGTGGGTGATCGGCCGCAGGCGGGTGCCCGCGCCGCCGGACAGGACGAGTGCCTTCATGGGCGTGCAGGCTAGCGGGGGTCGGTAGCCTGGGACGGGGGCGTGGAACCTCTCCCCCCGCGAGCACGTCCTCGGGGACAGGCCCCCACACAGACGGAGAGCACCCGGTGAGCGACCCCAAGGACTGGAAGGACGTCGGCGACGAGCCCGACGCCTCTGGTTCCGGCGAGCCGTCGGCGCGTCCGCTGCCGCCGCACCTCGACCCGCGGCGTCCCCGCAGCAGCCTGCCGCCGCGGCCCCGTCCGGCGCCGCAGGCCGGCCGCGCGCCCGGCTGGTCCGCCGCCCGGCCCGCGCCGCGGCCGCCGGTCGGCCGAGCTCCCGCGGGACGCCCCCCGGGGAACCCCACGGTCGTCCCCGCCGGCGCGCGCCGCCGCCGCCGCGCGGCCCGCGTCCTGTCCTGGATCGCGGTCGTCACGTCGGTCGCGGTGCTCGCCAGCGCCCTCGGCGGATACCTGCTGCTCAACCACTACGACGGCAAGATCAACCGCATCGGCGACGTGTTCGCGATCGGCAAGCGGCCGCCGCCGGCCGCGGCGCGCGACGCCCGCAACATCCTCATCGTCGGCTCCGACAGCCGCGGTGACCTCAAGGCCGGCCAGGGGACGCAGGGGCGCGGCAAGGACTTCGTCACCGGCCAGCGCTCCGACACCGTGATCCTGGCCCACCTGTACGGCGACGCCGACAAGGCGCAGCTGGTCAGCTTCCCGCGCGACTCGTGGGTGACGATCCCGGCCTTCGTCGACCCGGTGAGCGGCAAGTCGGTGCCCGAGCACGACGGCAAGCTCAACTCGGCGTTCTTCGAGGGCGGGCCGCCGCTGCTCATCCAGACCATCGAGAGCCTGTCGAACCTGCGGGTCGACAACTACCTGCAGATCGACTTCGACGGCTTCCAGCGCATGGTCAACACCCTGGGCGGTGTCGAGGTCTGCCTGTCCAAGGCCGCCAAGGAGAAGGACTCCGGCATCGACCTGCCGGCCGGTCGCCAGACGATCAAGGGCGACCAGGCGCTGGCGTTCGTCCGCCAGCGCAAGGGCCTGCCGAACGGCGACATCGACCGCATCGGCCGCCAGCAGCAGTTCATCGGGGCGATCGTGCGCAAGACGCTGTCCGCCGGGACGCTGCTCAACCCGTTCAAGCTCAACGGGGTGGTCAGCGTCGCGACCGAGTCGGTGCAGGTCGACAACAGCCTGTCGCAGGGGCAGCTGCTGAAGCTGGCACGCCGCTTCCAGAGCTTCAACGCCGGTGGCGTGATCTTCTCGACGGTCCCGATCGCCGACATCAACGGCTACCGGCAGCGCCAGTCCGTCGTCCTGCTCGACGAGCCCGCGATGGCCGCCTTCTTCGCGCAGCTGCGCACCGACCAGGCGCCGGACACCCCGGACGCGCAGCCCTCCGGCGGCCCGTCGCAGCCGCTGATCGTCGCTCCCGGCAGCATCCGCGTGCAGGTCTTCAACGGCGCCGGCGTCAAGGGCCTCGGCCGTCGGGCGTACGACGAGCTGGCCGCTGTCGGCTTCCAGATGGTCGGCGAGGCCGGCAACTCCGGCAGCACGGCCACCACCACGACGATCTTCCACGGTCCGGACAAGGCCGACTCGGCCCGCACCCTCGCGGCTGCGCTGCCCGGCGCCACCGTCTCGCTGGACCCCGAGCTGACGCGGACGCTGCGCGTGGTGGTCGGCTCCTCGTACTCCGGCGCCAAGCCGGTCACCGTCAAGAGCACCGCCCCGACGAAGGCGCCCACCTCGGCCTCGCCCAAGCCCGTCGTGAAGACCGCCGCGCAGGACCCGTGCGCGGCCTGACGGCCTGGACCGCCGGCCTGGCCGGAGAGCGCGATCCCGCGCAGCCGCTGCTGACGCTGCACGGCCCCGGCCGGGTCGAGCTGTCCGGAGCGACCACAGCCAACTGGGTCGCGAAGTCCGCGAACCTGCTCGTCGACGGCCTCGGCGGGCCCTCCCGGGTCGGGCTGCTGCTCCCCCTGCACTGGCAGACGGTGTGCCTGCTGCTCGCGGGGGTGGCCACCGGAGCCACGGTCGTGGTGGCCGCCGACGCCGACGGCCTGACCGGCTGCGACGCCGCCTTCGTGCTCGGCGAGCACGTCGAGGCGGCCCTCGACGCCGGGGTCGACGAGGTCCTGGCCCTGTCCGGCCACCAGCTGGGGGCGCCGCTGCCGTCCGTCCCACTGCCCGCGACCGACTACGACCGCGAGGTCCCGTCGTACGCCGACCACTGGGGCGGCTCTGCCCCCGCCACATCGAGGGTCGAGGCGGGCGGGGCGGCCGTCGTCCCCCGCGCCGACCTGGGCCTCTCGACGGCTGACCGGGTCCTGGTCGCAGGTGACCCCGCCCACCCTGAGCTGCTCGCCGCGCTGCTCGGGGCGCTGGCCGCCGGCGCCGCCCTCGTCCTCGCGCCCCTGCCCGCCGAGCTCGACCTCGCGCGCGTGGTCGCGAGCGAGGGCGTCACCTGCAGCCTCGGTGCGGCGTTGGACGGCGTACCGGAGCTGCCGCTCCGCTGACGGGACGGCGACCCGGGGGTGCCCGCGCGTGACACCATGGACCTCGTCCTCGCCCCGCGCCGTGCGCTGTCCTGTCAGCTGGAGCCCGCCCCCGTGCACGTCCGTCCCACCTCGCGTCGCCGCCGCCTCGCCCCCCTCGCACTCGCCGTCCTGGCCATGACGGCCGCCGCCTGCAGCGCCCCGTCCTCAGCGGCGCAGGGGCCCTCGCCGTCGCTGTCCGCCGACGACCGCACGGTGCACCTCGAGGTCGACGGACTGGACCGCAGCTACCTGCTGCAGCCCGCGCGCGGGCTGCGCAAGGGCGACCGCTCGGCACTGGTCATGGTGCTGCACCAGGAGGGCGGCACGCCGGCGGGCGTGGCCGCCGAGACCGCCTTGCAAGGGCTGCGCTCGCAGGGCACGACGCTCGTCTACCCCGCCGGCGTGGACCGCTCGTGGGGCGCCGGTGGTTGCTGCGGCGAGCCGCAGGCCGAGGGCGTCGACGACGTCGCGTTCCTCGCGCGGGTCTTCGACGAGGTGCGCCGCGAGACGCCCGTCGACCCGGAGCGCCAGGCGCTGGTCGGCTACTCCAGCGGCGGCATGCTGACCTCCCGCTACCTGTGCGGGCGCCCGAACCGGCTCGCGGCTGCCGTGGTGGTCAGCGGCTCGCTCGAGTCGCACTGCGGCAAGGGCATCTCCACGCCCGACTTGCTGGCCGTGCACGGCAAGAAGGACGGCACCATCGGCTTCAGCCGGCCGATCTTCATCCGCGAGCTCGGCTTCGCGCCCCGGGCCGCGGAGAGCACGCTCGCCGCCTTCACCCGCAGCGCGGGCTGCTCGGCCCCCGACACGACGCAGCAGACCGGCGTCGAGGTCAGGCTGTGGGAGCACTGCCGCGGCGGAGCCGTCGAGGCCCTGCTCGTCGCCGGTGGCGGTCACGGCTGGGCCAAGCTCGACGCGACGCGGCGCACGTACGACTTCCTCCGCGGCCACCTGCTCGACCGCTAGCGCCGTGGCGACCAGAGCAGCACGGCGCCTCGGCGGGCTCCCCCTGGGCATCCGGTCGACCGCCCTCGCCGCGCTGGCCGGCCTCGCCTCGCTGGTCGCCGTGCTGCCGTTCGCCCTGTCCGGCACGGCCGCCGTGTCCGCGTCCGCCCAGGACCCGGCCCTCCTGCCGCCGCCCCGCCCCGCCGTCCCGCCGAGCGCGCCGATCCGGATGGCCGGCCCGGGGACGCCGGCCGGTGACAGCCGGGTCGTCGACCTCGCCGTGGGCGACGAGCAGAGGAAGTACTTCCTGCTGCCCGCGCTGGGGCTGCCGGCCGGCGCCCGCGCGTCCCTGCTCGTGGTGCTGCACCAGGACGTCGGCAGCGCGCGCGAGATGTCCGTGGGCCTCGGCCTGGACGACCTGCGCAAGCGCGGCGTCACCCTGGCCTACCCCGCCGGCGTGGGCGGCTCCTGGAACGCCGGCGCCTGCTGCGGCATCGCGCTGACCCGCGGCGTCGACGACGTGGGCTTCGTCAACGCCGTGCTCGACGACGTCGGCCGCTACACGCCGGTCGACCCCGCCAGGCGAGCGCTGCTCGGCTACTCCGGCGGCGGGATGCTCGCCTACAAGGTGCTCTGCGGACCGCACCCGGCGCTGGTCGCGGCCGTCGAGATCAACGGCAGCCTCGAGTCGCACTGCGCGAACGGCCTGCGCCTGCCCGACCTGCTCGCGGTGCACGGCGAGCAGGACGGCAGCATCGGTCTGACGGCGTCCCGCTACGTGAACCACCTCAAGATGTCGCCGCGGGCGGTCGTGTCGACCCTCGCCACGGTCACGGGACAGGCCGGCTGCGGGAAGCGGCACGAGTCCGAGGCCAACGGCATCGACCTGTGGACCTGGTCGGGCTGCCGCGGCGGATCGACGGTGACCGCGCAGATCGTGCCCGGTGCCGGTCACGGCTGGGCGGACGTCGGCGGAGCGGCCCGCGCGAGCGGGTTCCTGCTGCCGCGACTGGCGCTCTCCGCTCCCTGATCGCGGTCCCGCGTAGACTGGGCCCATCTCGGCCCCGCGCAGCACGCCGCGCAGGCCGTCCGCTCCAGGAGCGCGCCCCACCGGATCCCGGTCACGGTGCAGCGCTCGGAGCGCCGCAGACCTCCCGAAGGACACCATGACCACGCCCGCCCCTGCCCCCTCCTCCCCGGACGGCGGCTCGCCGGAGCGCAGCCGGCGCCGCTCGAGCCGCCCCGCCTCCGCGGGTGCCTCTGCCGCGACCCCCTCCGCCACCGCCCCCCCGTCCTCGAGCACCCCGTCCTCGAGCAGCACCGCGCCCGCCGGTTCGACCGGCCGCCGTCGCGGCGCCAGCCGCCCCGCCGGCTCGGCCCCCGCCGCGGCCCCCGCGACCCAGCCGGTCCGCGCGGCCGCACCTGCACCCGCACCCGCAGCCCCAGTCGCACCCGCAGCCGCCGCCCCTGTGCGCGCCGAGACCCCGATCGGCGACGGCCCGACCTTCGCCGGGCTCGGCGTCCCTGCCGCCCTGGTCGCGTCGCTCGCCCGAGAGGGCAAGACGACGGCCTTCCCGATCCAGGTCGCGACGCTGCCCGACACGCTCGCCGGCCGCGACGTCCTCGGCCGCGGCCGCACCGGCAGCGGCAAGACGCTCGCGTTCAGCCTGCCGCTGGTCGCCAACCTCACCGGCGGCACGCGCCGGCCCCGCCAGGCCCGCGGCCTCGTGCTGGTGCCGACCCGCGAGCTGGCCAACCAGGTCCTGGCCGTCGTCCAGCCGCTCGCCCAGGCCGCCGGCCTCACCTGCACCGTCGTCTTCGGCGGCGTCGGCCAGAACCCGCAGGTCAAGGCGCTGTCCGGGGGCGTGGACGTGCTCATCGCCTGCCCCGGGCGGCTCGAGGACCTCATCGGCCAGGGGCACTGCGACCTGTCCGGCGTCTCGATCACGATCCTGGACGAGGCCGACCACATGGCCGACCTCGGGTTCCTGCCCGCCGTGAAGCGCCTGCTGGACCGCACCCCCAAGGTCGGCCAGCGGATGCTGTTCTCGGCCACCCTCGACAACGGCGTCGACGTGCTGGTGAAGCGCTACCTCGACCGCCCGTCGACCCACTCCGTCGACCCGGCCGTGGCACCCGTGTCCACGATGACCCACCACGTGTTCGCGGTGAGCAGCGCCGACAAGTCGGCCGTCGTCGCCGAGCTCGCCTCCGGCCAGGACCGAAGCCTGCTGTTCATGCGGACCAAGCACACCGCCAAGAAGCTGGCCAAGCAGCTGACGGCGGCCGGCATCCCGGCCGTCGAGCTGCACGGCAACCTCAGCCAGGGCGCGCGCGAGCGCAACCTCGAGGCGTTCACGCAGGGCAGCACCCGGGTGCTGGTCGCGACCGACATCGCCGCCCGCGGCATCCACGTCGACGACGTCGCCCTCGTCGTGCACGTCGACCCGCCGACCGAGCACAAGGCGTACCTGCACCGCTCCGGCCGCACCGCCCGCGCGGGCGCCGGTGGCACGGTCGTCACGATCGCCACGCCGGACCAGGCCGGCGAGGTGCGCACCCTCGCCAAGCAGGCGGGGATCCGGCCGACGACGGTGTCCGTACGCCCCGGCGCTCCGGAGATCGTGGCGCTGACGGGTCCGGCGGCGGCGTACGTCACGCCCGCACCCGTCGTCGAGCAGCCCGCGCGCCCGCCGCGCTCGCGCGGACCCAAGCAGGCTGCAGGCAAGCCCAGCACTCCCAAGGCCCGTGGCGGTTCGGGGCAGCCCTCGGCCGCGGGGCGCAGCGCCGGACCGGCGCGCACGCGGGCCGAGCTGGCCGCCCGCGCAGGACAGCCCGCCGCGGGTCGCCGGCGCTCCGGCGCCCGCTAGCCCGCCAGGAGATCAGCCGCCGCGCAGGTGCTCGGCGGTCTCGAGGCCCTGGACGGCCCTGAGGACCTCCGCCTGCTCGGGGGCCTCCTGCGCGCTGTCGACCGCGGGCAGCGACGGCAGCAGGGCGGCGCCGATCGTGCCGATCCAGGTGCAGGACGCGTCCTGCTTGCCGACCTCGTAGAGGTCGTCCCTGGGGCGCACGAGGTAGTCGCCGGCGGCCGCTCCCTCCGCGGAGTCGGAGCCGGCAGGGACGATCCAGACGGTAGGCATGCCAGATCGCCTACCCCGAAGACGGACGTGCGCACCAGTCCCGCTGCGGGACTCCCCAGGGTCGGGTCAGGGCAAAACCCGGATGCGCGACGGGCACTGCGTCCATGATGGTGACCACCATGAGCGTCGCGGACCTCCTGCCGGAGCCCCGCCGTGACCGGCGCACCTCCGCCGGACTGCGGGGACGGGTCGCCGTGCCCGCGCCCGTGCGCACCGTCGCGCGGGAGACCCTCCTGCTCGGCAGCCTGCTGCTGGTCTACCAGGCCTCGCGCCTGCTGGGTGGCCGCGACGTCACCGCCGCCTTCCACCACGCCCGGACGGTGCTGCACGTCGAGCAGCTCCTGCGGCTGCCGGGCGAGCAGGCCGCCCAGGCTCTCGTGCTCAGCGTCGAGCCGGTGGTGCGGGCGGCCAACAGCTACTACGCCGCAGCGCACCTGCCCGTGACCGTCGCGGCGCTGCTGTGGCTGCTGCTGTTCCGGCCCCTGGTCTACCGCCGGCTGCGCACGGCGATCGTCGGGGGCACGGCGGTCGCGCTCGCCGTCTACCTGCTGCTGCCGGTGGCACCGCCGCGCATGCTGCCGGGCTTCGTCGACACCGCGGCCACGCACGGCCAGTCGGTGTATGGCGACGCCGGCGCCTCGGCCCTGGCGAACCAGTACGCCGCGCTCCCGAGCCTGCACGTCGGCTGGGCGGTCCTGGTGGCCATCGCCGGGGTCTCGGCCGCCGCCACCCGCTGGCGGTGGCTGTGGGTCCTGCACCCGGTGGCGACCGTCGCGGTCGTCGTCGTGACGGGCAACCACTACTGGCTGGACGTCGGTGCAGGTGCGGCGCTCGCCGTCTGCGCCTGGCTCGTCGCCGGCCGCCCGGCGGTGGTCCTCGAGTCGCCGGCGGTGGTCGTGCCCGCGCAGGCCCTGTCACCCGACGACGCTCGGCGTCGCAGCACGCACGGGGAGGGCTTCTGACCCGTCGGGGGCAGGCGTCCTGGACGGGCGCCTACTTCAGCAGCTGGCGCGCCATCACCATGCGCTGCACCTGGTTGGTGCCCTCGTAGATCTGGGTGATCTTGGCGTCGCGCATCATGCGCTCGACCGGGAAGTCACGCGTGTAGCCCGCCCCCCCGAAGAGCTGGACGGCGTCCGTCGTGACCGACATGGCCGTGTCGGACGCGAAGCACTTGGCCGCCGAGCTCGCGAACGTCATGTCGGACGCCCCGCGCTCGGCCTTGGCTGCCGCGACGTACACCAGCTGACGGGCGGCCTCGATGCGCATCGCCATGTCGGCGACCATCCACTGGATGCCCTGGAAGTCCGCGATCGCCTTGCCGAACTGGCGGCGCTCCTTGATGTAGGCGACCGAGGCGTCGAGCGCGCCCTGCGCGATGCCCACGGCCTGCGCCCCGATCCCGAGCCGGGTGTGGTCGAGGGTCTTGAGCGCGGTCTTGAAGCCGGTGTCGACGTCGCCGATGACCCGGTCGGCGGGGATCCGGCAGTTCTCGAAGTAGATCTCGCAGGTGGGCGAT
>JBKJQM010000343.1:0-10222 GCA_046594005.1 Mycobacteriales bacterium | reverse complement strand
CGAAGGCCCTGGCGAGCCTCACCGACCGGAGCTCGGGCGCAAGGACGAGCTCCTCCTCGGCGTCCCGGTCGGCGGTCATGCCACGTCCTCGACCCGCAGCGCCAGCAGGGCGATGACCACGCCGGGCGTCATGACCAGGTAGGCCGTGGGCAGCGCGGTCACGACCGCCGCGTGGTCCACCGGTGCTCCCGTCCGTCGCTGCTGGCACCCGGCCGCATCGGCCGCTGCCGCCAGCATTCCAGCCGAGGGGAGGCGGGCCCAGCCCGGGCGGTCAGCCCGTGGGAGCTGCGGCGGCCGCGGCGACCGCGTTGCCCCTGGCCCGAGGCAGCAACCGGGCACGCAGTGACGGGCGGGCCACCTCGACGATGCGCCAGCCACGCTCGACCGCGACGGCTCGAAGGTGCTTCTCCGGGTTGACGGCGACGGCCGTGCCGACAGCCTCCAGGAACGGCAGATCGCTCACCGAATCGCTGTAGGCGGTGCACAGCGCGAGGTCGTAGCCGCGCTCGGCGGCGAGCCGGCGCACCTCGGTGACCTTGCCCGGGCCGTAGCAGAAGGCCCCGTCCAGCCGGCCGGTGTAGCGGCCGTCGACGATCTCCGACCGCGTGCCGACCGACCCCTCGAGGCCGAGCCGGTCCGCGAGCCGGCCGACGATCTCGATCGGGGACGCCGAGACGACCACGCGGTGCTCGCCCGCGGCGGCGTGCTGGTCGAGCAGGCGGCGGGCCTCCGGCAACACCGACGCCGCCATCTTCGGCAGGAAGGAGTCGCCGAGGGCGATCACGTCCTCGGCGGGGTGGCCGGCGACCGCGCGCAGGATCCGCTCGCGCAGGGCGGCGGAGCCCTCGTCCGTCGCTCCGCCGGTGACGAAGGCGACGGCCGAGACCGCGTCGCGCAGCAGCTGCTTGGGCGGCACGTAGCCGGCGCGGAAGGCGGCGACCGCCAGCGGGAAGTTCGCGGACCCGCGGATGAGCGTGCGGTCCAGGTCGAAGAACGCCGCGGCGCGAAGAGTGGTGGGCATGACCTGATGCTGCCCGCACAAGGACGGGAGGCCTACGTCCTCCGGAGTACGTTCGGACGAGCTGGCTTCATCTCGAGAGGACAAGGACGTGGCCGTCGCGACGCCGTGGAGCGCCCTGCCGCCCGGTCTCGGCGACCGGGTCCGGCCGCACCTGCCCGAGGTCGTCGAGGAGCTCGTCCGGACGATCCCCGCCGAGGTGCCCAGCTACGCGCGCCCGCTCGAGGGGCGCTTCGGGCAGGGCGTGCGCATGGGCGTGCAGGTGGCCCTCGGCCGCTTCCTGGACCTGCCCGGCACCGACAGCCCGGCGCTGTCCGGGCAGGACCGCGACGTCTACCTGGCGCTGGGCCGCGGCGAGCTGCTGCAGGGCCGCAGCCTGGAGGCACTGCTGGCGGCGTACCGCGTCGGCGCCCGGGTCGCCTTCCGCCGCTTCGCCCAGCTGGCCTCGCTGCTCGACGCCGAGCTGCTCATGCCGCTGGCCGAGTCGGTGTTCGCCTACATCGACGAGCTGTCCGCCGTGAGCGCCGAGGGCTACGCGACCGAGCAGTCCCGGGGGGCGGGGGAGTCCGACCGCCGGCGGGCCGAGCTGATGGCGCTGCTGATGGCCGGCACCGCCGACGCCCCCGCGCTCGCGGCCGCCGCGACCGCGGTGGGCTGGCCGGTGCCCGAGGAGGTGGTGGCCGTCGTCCTGGCCGACGAGCGGGTCGGCCTGAGCACGCGTCTCGGGCCGGACGCGCTGGTCGCGGCGTTCGGCGGCGACGTCGTCGCCCTGGTGCCGGTGCGCCCGCAGTGGCGCGAGGGCCTGCGCACCGCCCTGGCCGGCTGGTCCGCCGCCGTCGGAGCGCCCCGGCCGCTGCCGCTGGCCCTGAGCAGCCTGCGGATCGCGCAGCAGGCCGGCGCCCTCGTCGCGGCCGGCGTGACCACCGCCGACCCGGTGCTGGCCGACGAGCACCTCGCCGACCTCGTCGTGCACCGCGACCCGGAGCTCGTGGCCGTGCTGGCCGCCCGGCGCCTCGCGCCGCTGCTCGCCGTGCGCAGCACCACCCGCGACCGGCTCGCCGAGACGCTGCTCGCGTGGCTGCAGCACCGGGGGGAGCGCCAGCACGTCGCGGCCGCCCTGCACGTGCACCCGCAGACCGTCGGCTACCGGCTCGGCCAGCTCCGCGAGCTGTTCGGCGAGGTGCTCGAGGACCCTCAGGGGCGCTTCGAGCTCGAGCTGGCGCTGCGGGCCGAGGCCGGGCTGCGGGCGCCCGCGGGGTAGCCGCACAGGAGTACGGGAAAGTGGGCGCCATGACCGCGCCGACGCTGCCCCTGCTCGACGGAGTGACGCACCGCTACGTGGACGTCGACGGGCTGCGCGTCCACGTCGCCGAGGCCGGCCGGGGCGAGCCGCTGGTGCTGCTGCACGGCTGGCCGCAGCACTGGTGGTGCTGGCACCGGGTCGTCCCGCTGCTCGCCGACTCCTACCGCCTGGTGATGCCCGACCTGCGCGGCCACGGCTGGAGCGACGCGCCGGACGGCGGTTACGACAAGGAGCAGCTGGCCACCGACCTGCTCGGGCTCCTCGACGTCCTCGAGCTGCCGCGCGTCGGGCTGGTCGGTCACGACTGGGGCGGCTGGACCGGCTTCCTGGCGGCGCTGCGGGCACCGGAGCGGTTCTCCGCCTTCCTCGCGCTCGGGATCGTCCACCCCTTCCAGCGCCCGACGCTGCCGCGCGCCCTGCAGGCCTGGCGGCTGGCCTACCAGGTGGCCCTGTCCACGCCGGTGCTCGCCGAGCAGGCGCTGCGCATCTCGCCGTGGCTGGTCGAGACGGCGGTCCGCGCCGGGAGCAGCCGCCGCTCGGCCTTCGCGGACGGCGCCGCGCAGACCTACGGTGAGGTGCTGCAGCAGCCCGCCCACGCCCGGGCCAGCGTGCGGCTGTACCGCGAGTTCCTGCTGCGCGAGAGCGGGCCGGTCATGGCCGGGCGCTACCGCGACGCCCGGCTGACGGTCCCGACCCGCCTGGTCGTCGGCGACGGCGACCCGGTCGCCAGCGCCGCGCTGCTCGAGGGCTGGCAGTCGCACGCCGACGACATGACCGTCGAAGTGCTGCAGGGCGTCGGCCACTTCGTCCCCGAGGAGGCGCCCGAGGCGGTCGCCGAGCGGGTCCGCGCGCTGTTCGTGGCGTAGCGCGTCACCCGACCGGGGGATGGCCTGCTGCCCGATCCGGCCGATTCCTTCCGGGTGACGGCTCTGCCCACCTCCCGCGACGCACCCCCTGCCGACCCGGGGCTGCGTGACCTCGCCGAGGTCGCCCGCCGCCTGTGCGGCACCGCGGGGGCGTACGTCGCGGTGCCCGGCGAGCGCGGTCCCCAGCTGCTGGCGTGGGCCGGGGACGAGCCGGACGGCGTACGGGTCCGCCTCGTGGAGGCGCCGTTCGCGGACCGCAGCGGCGCCCACGTCCCGCTGCCGGGCACGGGCGGCGTCCTGGCCGTCTGGGGCACCCCGGTCGCGCCGCTGGCCGCGCACCTCGACGCGCTCGCCGTGCTCGCCGAGGCCGTCGCCGCGCGACTGCCCGGCCCCGCCGCCGTCGAGGCGTCGTCGTCGGCCGCCGGCGGACGCGCCACCTTCCTCGTGCTCGCTGCAGAGGCCCTGGAGGCGCTGCGCCGGTCCGGCACCGGCAGCACGTCGCTGCTCGTGCTCGAGGTCGACCCCGCGGGGGGCGGCGCGCACCTGTCGGGCCTCGGCTTCGACGGTGAGGTGGCCCGCCGCCTGCGCGGGCAGCTGCGCCCCGGTGACGCCCTGGCCCGGCTGTCCGGTCGGCGCTGGGCGGTGCTCCTGCCCGACCTGCCGGCGGGCGCCCGCTACGTCGCGCTCGGCGTCGCCGACCGCCTGCACCGCTCCCTGCACGTCCCCCTCGACCGGGCGGCCGGTCCGTCCTTCGCCGCCGCCAGCACGGGCCTCGCGTTCTGCAGCGCCGAGGCCGCCGACGACCCGCTGACGGCTGCGGGACTGCTCGGGCAGGCAGAGCACGCCGCGAACGTGGCGGTGCGCCGCGGCGCCGGTCGCTTCCACGTCCACAAGGACGCCGGCACCGAGGACCCGACCGACGACCTGCAGGTCGAGCACCTGCTGCGCGAGGCCCTGGACGACGGCGCGCTGGTCGTGCACTACCAGCCGGTGGTCGCCCTGCCGGGCCGTCAGCTCGTCGGCGTCGAGGCCCTCGTACGGCTGCGCGCCCCGGACGGCTCGCTCGTCCCGCCGGACCGCTTCATCCCGATCGCGGAGCGCTGCGGTCTCATCGGCGCCCTCGGGGACCAGGTCCGCCGGGTGAGCATGGCCACCGTGGCGGCCTGGAAGCGCCAGCTGCCGGCCGGCCAGTCCTTCGGGCTCGGTGTGAACCTGTCGGTGCACGAGCTGGACCAGGTCGGACTGGTCGACAGCCTGCGGTCGGCCCTGCTGGACAGCGGGCTGGACCCGGCAGCGCTGAACCTCGAGATCACCGAGAGCGCCTTCCTGGAGGAGGGCCGGGGTCACGAGCTGGTGCTGGCGCAGCTGCGCGCGCTCGGGACCAAGCTGTTCATCGACGACTTCGGGACAGGCTGCTCGTCGCTGTCCTACCTGCGCCGCTTCCCGGTGGACGGGCTCAAGATCGACCGCACCTTCGTCGGCGACCTGCTGTCGGGCCCGCAGCCGCAGGCGGTCACCGGGGCGATCCTGCACCTCGCGCAGGAGCTGGGGGTGCACGTCGTCGCGGAGGGCGTGGAGAGCGAGCAGCAGGCCACCCTGCTCGGCCGGCACGGCTGCCGGCTCGCCCAGGGCTACCTGTTCTCGCGGCCGGTCAGCGCCGACGAGGCCCGGCAGCTGCTGCTGCCCGCACCGCGCGCGGCGCTCGAGGCCTGAGCGCCGCGGGAAACCCTGCGCCTCCCGGCGCGTGCACCACGTACCGTGCTCCGGTGACCTCATCCCTCTGCGCGCCCTGCATCGCCGACCTGGCCCTCGTCCGCGAGGCCGCCACCACGGTCGCGG
The DNA here is from genome assembly GCA_046594005.1 of Mycobacteriales bacterium. Taxonomy (GTDB): domain Bacteria; phylum Actinomycetota; class Actinomycetes; order Mycobacteriales; family SCTD01; genus SCTD01. Next base: position 5,196 of record JBKJQM010000343.1, on the reverse strand, counting down.
GCACGGCCGCCTGCATGGCCCACGCCGTCCTGCTCACCCACAGCACCGACGACCCCGCCCGCCGTCGCTCGCGCCTCGACGCGCTGCGCGACCTCGCCACCGGCAAGGCCGAGACCGCCGAGCCGGCCGAGCAGGCCAAGCTCGAGCTGCTGGTCCAGGAGTACGGCCTGGCCGGCGCCATGGACATGGGTACGCCGTCCCGCCGCCAGGGACAGGGCCGCCCCCAGGGCCCCGGCTCGCACGGCGGTCCGGGCCAGCACGGCGGTCCGGGTCAGCACGGCGGCCAGGGGCAGGGTGGTCCGGGCGAGGAGCGCCGGCCGAAGTCCCGTCGCGGTCGTGGTCGCGGCGAGGGGGCTCCCGGCCAGCCGGGCCAGCCCGGTCAGCCGCGGGGTCCGCGGGTGCTCGCCGAGGGCGAGACCGCTCCCGTGACACCGGCGCCCGGTGCGGCCGGCGAGGGCGCGGCCCCCGTCGTCGCCGAGGTCACCGGCGCCCCGGTGCCGTCCAGCAGCGACAGCGCAGGCACTGCTCCCAGCACGAGCGAGAGCAGCGCCCCCAGCACGCCGAGCGGCGAGGCCGCGGCCGCTCCGGCCGCTCCGGCTCCGGCGGCCCCCTCGGCTCCGTCCGAGTCCGCGCCGTCGTCCGGCGGCGACACCGCGCCGACCGCCCCGGCCGCGCCCGCCAGCACGTCCGCCCCGGACGCCGGCTCCGGCTCTGACTCCGGCTCCGGCTCCGGCTCCGAGGCCCCGGCGGCACCCACCTCGGCGCCCGACGCGTAGGACCTGCTCACCCGGTCGGGGGAACACGACCCCGCGGGATGGGGTTCACTGCTGGTGCCGACCCGATACATGGCCCCCGGTCCCAAAACAGTCGCCAAGAGCGACACACCGCCGTGAGGCGACCTGACGGGAAGGCACACGAGAGCCGCTCCGGGAGACCGGGGCGGCTCTCGTGCTGAAGCGCCAGCCCTGCACCGCCGAGAGGAACCGCATGACCGACGGCCAGCCCCCTCGCTGCCGCCCCCTGCCGACCCACGTGGTGGAGGCGGTCGCGGCCGCCGAACCGGAGCTGTCGCACCCCGAGCTGCTGGACCGGCTGGACCGGGCCCTGGCCGCCCTGCCGGACGCCGAGCGGGCGGCCGTCGTCGCCGCCCACGGCTACGGCGAGGGGCCGGTCGGCGCGGCGATGGAGCTCGAGGCGGAGGTCGACGAGGCCGATGCGCTGGCCCGCAACGGCCTGCAGCTGCTGCGCGCGGCGCTGGGCGACCTCGAGCCGTGAGCGAGCAGGTCACGTGCAGCCTGTGCGGGACGACCGCGGACGCGCCCGCACCGCTGACCTGGTCGACCTCCACCGGCTCGCGCGGGATGACGTACGCCTGCGACGCCTGCACCCGCACCCACCTGCGGGCGATGGAGGCCAAGCTGGACGAGGAGCACTGGTGACGCTCCCGGAGCTCCGCGCGGGCGTCTGGCGGCACTGGAAGGGCAAGGACTACCTGGTCCTCGGGCTCGGTCACGACGCCGACCACGACGGCCGCACGGTGGTCGTCTACGTGCCGCTGTACGACGTGCCGGGACCGCGCCTGGCCGTGCGCACCCTGGAGGGCTTCCTCGAGGAGGCGTCGCCCGGCGTGCCGCGCTTCACCTACGTGGGACCGGCCTGAGCCGCTTCCCGCGGCCGGTGGTCGCGCGCAGCCTCCTGCGGGTCCTCACAGCGACAACAGCCCGCGGGAAGCCAGCGGTCCCGGCTCCGGGCGGTCCTACCCCGGCACGCCCTGGGCCAGCGAGCGCATCGGCTCGCAGCGCGGGTTGCCCAGGTTCGGCTTGCGGAAGTCGATGTCGAAGCGGCTCGGCTGCCCGGGACGCACGTCGAACCCGCACAGGAAGCTCGCGCCCTTGCGCTGGACGTGCAGGTCGTACGCCCCGGCCCACAGCGGCTTGGTCGCGAAGGTGCCGTTGCGCACGCCGGGTCGCACCTTGGCCCCGCCGAACCCGTAGACCGTGAACGAGCGGTCCTTCAGCACACCGGTCTGGTGGCCGGTGCCGCTGTGGCCGAAGGCGTCGAGCTTGAACGACGACGGCGGCATCGGCCGGCCGTCCTTGCCGATGGCCCGGCCGACGACGCTGCCGACGTCCTGATCGCCCCGCTTGGGGAGCGGGATGTGCCCGATGCGGTCGCTGTAGGCGGTGCGGCCCAGGACGAGCGGGAACGACGGCACGCGCATGCGGACGTCGCCGTACCGGCCCTCGGGGTCGAACGCGTACAGCTCCAGGTCGGCCTGGCTGACCTTGCCGGCCCAGTCGTGCCGCACGGTCGAGCCGTCCCGGGCGGTCGTGGTGCTGGGGACAGAGATCCCCTGTGCCAGGTCGAAGCGGGTGTCGGCGTCGACGACGCGGAACAGCGTGTAGAGCTGGCAGCCCTTGTAGGCAGGGTCCCTGAGGTTGAAGCACGGGTGGTAGATGCGGCCCTTGCACACGCCGGGCAGCGTGGAGGTGCAGCGGCGGCCGGCCTTCACCGGCATGCCGATGTCGACGTTGACCTGCACCAGCGCGTCGGCGGTGCTGGTGCGGATCACCGTGGTGTCGACGTCCCTGTGTGCCGGGACCTCGGCGCTGGTCGTGCCGCCGGCAGCGTCCGCCGGAAGCCCCGCCAGGAGCACGGCCGTCGTCGCGACAGGCAGCAGCCACCGACGACGTGCACCCCGGACCAACGCGCCGTCCCCCGATCGTCGCGCCCCTCGGCGCGTGCCCTCACGCGGTTGAACGAGCCGGCCGCCCTGACGTGACGGGTCAGTCGTGGACGGCGAAACCGGGCTGCCAGCGCTGCATCTCGGCGCGGTAGTCGGTCTGCCCGCCGAGCTGGCAGAGCACGCCGATCGTGCCCATCGTGACCCGGTGGATGAGCAGGTACGACGGCGGCAGGTTGAGCTGCCGTCCGAGCTGAGCGGCGGGGGACCGGGGGTCCGCGAGGCGCAGGGCCTGGGCGCGCAGCCAGGGCCGGCTGAAGGCGAACGAGTGCGACGCGATCGGCTCGAGCAGCGGCCGCAGGTAGTCCAGCAGCGCCTGCGGCTCCACCTCGACCGAGCCCTTGACGAAGCCCTCGGCCCGGAGCTCGGCCAGCACCGCGTCGGCATCGCCCTCCAGCGCCAGGCGGGCCAGCCGGCCGATCGGCTCGGGCGCGCCGTCCGGGAGCCGGTCGACGGCGCCGAAGTCGATGACGCCCAGCCGGCCGTCGGGCAGCAGCCGGAAGTTGCCCGGGTGCGGGTCGGCGTGCAGCAGGCCGGCGAGCACCGGCCCGGAGAACAGGAACCGGGCCAGCAGCAGTGAGGCGCGGTCCCGCTCCTCCTGGGTGCCGTCCGTGATGGTGCGGGACAGCGGCGTCCCCTCCATCCACTCGGTCACCAGCACGCGCTCGGTGCCGTCGACGACGCCGGGCACCTTGATCTCCAGGTCGCCGTCGTACGCCGCCGCGAACGTCGCCTGGCTGTGCGCCTCGAGGCGGTAGTCGAGCTCCTCGGCCACCCGCTTCTCGAGCTCCTTGAGCAGCGGCTTGACGTCGAGGCCGGGCGTGAACGCGGCGAACAGCCGCGCCAGGCGCCCGAGCTGCCTGAGGTCGGACAGCAGCGCCGGACCGGCTCCGGGGTACTGGATCTTGACGGCGACCTCCCGGCCGTCGGCCCAGACCGCCCGGTGCACCTGGCCGATGCTGGCGGCGGCGGCGGGCCGGTCGTCGAAGCTCGCGAAGCGGGCCCGCCAGTCCGGCCCGAGCTCGGTCGCGAGGACCGTGTGGACGGTGGCGGCCGGCAGTGGCGGCGCGGCCTCCTGGAGCTTGGTGAGCGCCGCGCGGTACGGGGCGGCGACGTCCTCGGGCAGCGCCGCCTCGAACACCGACAGCGCCTGGCCGAGCTTCATGGCGCCGCCCTTGAGCTGGCCCAGGACCTGGAACAGCTGCTCGGCGGTACGGGCCTGCAGCTCGGCCGCGACCGCCTCCGCCGGCTTGCCGCCGATCCGCTTGCCCAGGCCGATCGTGGCGCGCCCGGCGACGCCCAGGGGCAGACCGGCCAGCTTGGCCGACCGGGTGACCGCGCGCCGCGGGATGTCGCTCACCTCCTCAGTGTGGTCCCGCGGGGACGCCTTCGCTCTTCAGCGCCGCGCCGACGAGCCGGCGCCGCTCGGGTACTGGGCCGAACGGAGCAACCGACGTAGTCAGAAATGACCCGCCTGGCGCCTCAGGACGTCGTCGCGGGCGCCGATGGAGGAGCAGGACGTTCGACGCACCCGGAGGACACGCGTGTCGCAGCAGCTCGGCCGCGCGGGCACCGTCAGCGCTCTGGTCGCCGCCGCCGGCCTGTCCATGGCCGTCGGCTGCTGGCCGGCCGTCGGGTCGGCCCAGGCCGTCGAGCGGCCCGGGCGCTCTGCCGAGGCCCAAGCCCAGGCGCCGGGGCAGGTGAAGGCTCCGGCTCCGGTCGTCGCGACGGGGGAGGATGCCGCACCGTCTGCTCCCGGTCAGCTCGAGGGGCCGGCCCCCGGGCCCGGCGGCGCGACGGGGAACGGCAGCGGCGCCGGGTCCAGCGGCAGCGCCGGCCGCGGGAACGGCGCTCCCGCCCCGGACGCCGCGGCCGTCAGCAACCCGGCGGCACCCGGCCGCTCCGGCGCCGCGCACGGCCACGGACGGCACCGCCCGGGCCCCGGTCCGGCTGCGGGTCCGGTCGCGATCACTGCGCCGATGAGCGCCGCGCCCGCAGCTGCCCCCCCGGCCGTGGGCCCGGCCGCCCCTGCGCCCGGTGCACCCGTCGCCCCCGCACGCCGGGCGACCGTGCCGATCGGTCCGTTGCCGCTCCCCGCCGAGGCCGCCGCTGAGCAGGCCGTCAGGACCCCCGTCGAGCTGGCGCCGACCGCTCGCGCCGGCCGCGGCCACGTCGCAGCCGCACCTGCGTTCCCCCAGCGCCCGCTCGGCGACGCCGCTCCGTGGCTGCCGAGGATGCGCCCCGCCGAGCTCGGCGCGGTCCTGCCGAGGCTCGCCGGGGACACCGTGCGGGCGGTGTCGAGGCGGCCGGAGGTGCCGGCCGGGATCGTCGTCGTCGTGGTGCTGTTCGTGCTGCTGCAGAACCGGATCGACCGCCGTGACCCGAAGCTGGCCGGGGTGCGCCTGCACGACGACGAGCCGCTGTCGTTCGGCAGCGGCCTCGGCGTCGTCCAC
>JBKJQM010000245.1:0-8599 GCA_046594005.1 Mycobacteriales bacterium | reverse complement strand
CAGGCTGTCGTGCTCGAGGATCCCCTTGTGGGTGTGGAACTGCTTGCCCGGCTCGAGGGTGATGGTGTGCATCCGGCCCTTGGGGTCGGTGAGCTGCACCTGGTCACCGGGGGCCAGCGGGCCGCGCCGTCGATCTGCTCCTGAGGTCACGAGAAGTCGAGGCTAGTGCGCCCGGACGCGCCGGAGCCCCCGCCGGCGTGCTGACGGGGGCTCCGGACGTTCGTGCGGGGATGCGGCTACGGCAGGACGGTGAACGTGCCGGTGCCCAGGAGGGCGCCACCGTCGCTCACGAAGCGCATGGCGCCGAACAGCGTTCGGCCGGTGGCCGCATTCGACCCTGCGGTCAGCTTGCCGGCCACGGTGGTCATAGCGCCGTTGTCGAGCGTGACCGGTCCGCTGGTGATGTCGAGCGAGCCGAGCGCTTTCGAGGTGAAGACGTCCAGGTAGTCGAACGCCGTCGTACCGGTCGTCGGCACTGCGTACCCGTCCACCGTGATCGTGTACGTGCCGGGCTTCGGGTTGGCATAGCTGACCGCCTCCTCGGAGTCGCCGTCGGCGGCCTGCTTGGCGCCGCTCGGGCCGGTGACGTACAGGTCGAGGTCGGCAGCCGTGTCATCGGTCCTGCCGATGGCGACGTCCAATGTCTCTGCACCCGCAGGCACCTCGACGGTGCGCACGAGCGTGTCGCCCTCGACGATGGACGGCCGATCAGCTCGCGAGCTGCCGAGCGAGCCGCCGTAGCCCTGTCCCGTGACCTTGCCGAAGTCGTTCTTGACCTCCCACGAGATGTCGACCGTGCCGCTGGCGACCTCTCGTGTCGCCGGGCTCACGGTGACGCCGAGGACCGTCGCCGTCAGCGAGAACGGCGTGCTGGCGACCGGGGAGGTGCGTCGAGACTCGACGACCACCTCCCAGATGCCCGGCTGCGGATTGGCGTAGACGCGCTTGGCCGAGTTGCAGGCCGCGTCGGTGCCGCGGTTGCTATAGCAGGCCAGGCTCGAGGTGCTGTCGATCGGCAGGCCGTACGGGTGGAACGCGATGAACCGCGTCTGCGCGCTCGCGGCCAGTCCGCCGAGCTCGAGCTGCAGCGCCTTGGTGCCGGGCGCGACCGCCACGTAGTACCGCTTGGCGACGTTGCGCTCTGATGTCCCGCCAGTGGTCCGGCTGAACGTCGGCGCGGTCAAGCCGGCGTCGGCGACGACGGCGAGCATCGTGGAGCTGTCGACGCCGAGCGTCTTGCTGTCGTCGAGGCGGAGCAGGGCGGTGTGAGCTCCCTGTGCAGGCGTCGCTGAGACGACGACGTTCGCGGTGGCGCCGAGCGGCAGGGTGACCGCGGACGGCGAGACGCTGAACGTCCCGTCGTTGCCTGCGAGGCTGACACCGTACGTGCCGGACGTGCGCGCGCCGCTCGTCCGGGTGATCTTGACGGTGTAGGTCGCGGACGTGCCTGGCGCCTGTCCGCCGGCGCCCGCAGCGCAGCGGTTGTACAGGCCGGTACCGGTGGTCACACCGATGATCTTGTTCACCTCGGTGCACACCGGAGCCGCGACGGTGAAGGTCGACGGCGAGAGCTCGCGCTTCAAGAGCTGGTAGGCGCCGACGACGTCGATCTCGCCGTGGCCCTGGAGGAACGCGGGGATGGTGCTGTCGTACTTCGCAGTCGAGTACACGGCCGAGCGCAGGGCCGCCGGGGTGGTCGCCTTGATCCCGTCCTGTCGCGCGCCGGACAGCAGGAGTGCCATCGCTCCGGCCGCCTGGGGCGAGGCCATCGAGGTGCCGTTGAACATCGAGTAGCCGGCGGGCAGGGGGTAACCGGCATCGGACACCGGACCGCCAGGCTGCCAGGTCGGCGTGGTCGAGATCGCCGAGCCGGGCGCCGTGATGTTCGGCTTGAAGCCGCCGTCCTCACGCGGACCACCGGAGGAGAAGGTCAGCATGCCGTGTGAGAACGCGACGTCTGAGCCGTAGTTGGCCTTCCAGGTCTCCTTGGAGATGGAGGCGCCGACGCTGACGACATCGGTGGCGACCGACGGGTCGCCGATCGTGTTGAGCGCGTTGCCGGAGTTGCCGGCGGAGATCACGAGCTGCACGCCGGAGGCGATGATCCGGTTGTAGAGCTCCGCGCGGGCGTTGTTTCCGTCGTTGAGGGCCGGCAGGCCACCGATGGACATGTTGATGATGTCGACGCCGCGGTTGGCTGCGAGCTCGGCCATGCCGTCGGTCAGCGCCACGGCCGTGCAGCCGGGACCGAACGAGCAGGCGCGGGCAGCGACGAGCTTGGCGCCCGGGGCCTGGCCGTCCATCGCGCCGCCGAACATGTCGTTCGCTGCGGCGATGCCGGCGACGTGCGAGCCGTGCGCGCCGGTCATCATGGCGATGTCGACGAAGTCGTACACCGCAGAGCTGCCCAGGGCCTCGAGGCTGACGTCCTCGCGGACGTCGACGGTGAAGGGCATGGCCTCGACCACGTCCGTGGCCGGCTCGTCCGTCCCGAACCGGCCCTGGTCGAAGGTCTTGCCGTAGGGCTGCATCGGCCGGTTGTTCGTGAAGTCCTTGTCGTCGTCGCTGTCGACCCAGACGTCATTGGTCTTCGGGTCGAGCAGCACGCCGAAGCGGTCGGTCTTGTCGCCGTCGCGGTTGACATCGCCGAGGACCTCACCGCCTGGGAGGTCCGTCTTCGACTCGTCGAAGGTCCGGATCTTGAAGTCACCGACGGGCAGAATCCACGTGGAGCCGCGGTAGGTGATGGCACCGCCGCTGGCGTCCGTGACCATCGGGAGCCAGGACGCGTCGCCGCCGGCGACCAGCGAGCCTTCAGTCACCGGGTCGGTCGCGGTGAAGACGTCGACGATCTTGCGCTCGCCGGTGGAGGTCTTCTGCAGGGCCGGGTGCGCGAGGTCGATGCCGCTGTCGAGGATGCCGATCGTGATCCCGCGGCCGTCCCACGTCGGGTGCTGGCGCTTGAAGGTGATCGAGCCGGTCTCACGGGTCGGCATGAAGGGGTTGTCGTCGGCGGTCGCCGCGCTCGGGCCTCCACTGACCGCGGGTGAGGGGGGTCCGGGACGCTCCGGCTTGACCTCCGGGATGGGCACGAGCTCGTCGAGGTCCAGCCCCAGGACCGACGACAGGGCGACAGTCTGCTCCACCTTGCCCGTCGGGACGACGGCGCTGAAGTAGCCGAGCTTGTCCGCGGCGTAGCGGATGCTGCCACCGAGGCGTCGGACGTCGTTGCGGGCCTGCGCGACCTGACCGCGCGTGGCGATGACCATGACCGTGACGCGAGGAGCGCCCTCGGCCTCGGCCCTTGCGAGCTTCTCGCGGTCGGCCTGACCCAGCTTGTCGCCCTTCGGCGCCTTCTTCATGCTGCCCTGCGAGCTGTCCAGAACCTGTGGGCCGGACGGGGTTGCGAGGGCGGGGCTCGTCGCTGCGGCGACGAGGGTGGTCGCCAAGCCGGCTGTGACGAGCAGGCTGAGCGCGCGGCGCCCAGCTCGATCGGTACGTGGTGACACGGGGTGCCTTTCCGGCAGGGGGTGGGGGCACTGGGCCGTTCGGACTACGCCTGGTAGCCCAGCCGGCACACCCTCACACGCCAAAGTGCGTATTCCCCCGAAGACACACAGGTCTCACCTGCCGGACAGGCACGTTCGGGTTTAGAGCGGCGTGCACCGATGCTCAGGACGGCGCGACCGCCGCGGCGACGTCGTCCGTCACCAGCACGAGCAGCCGGCCGGTGGCAGGTTCGTGCACCACGTACTCCGACGCCGGCGCCCGGCGCATGGCCTCGAGCAGCTGCTCGCCGACCAGCGAGGCGTCCAGGACCATGCCGTCCTCCAGCGAGCGCGCGACGTTGGACACCGGGATCCACGGTCGGCGGTCCTCGGGCACGGCCTGCACGGCGGCCTCGCTGACGACCGCTCGCGGCCGGCCGCTGCTGTCGACGACCACCACGCCGCGTACCTGCGCCGCGATGGCCTGGCGGACCGCCTCGGCCAGCGGGACGTCGCCGGTGACGCCGATGGCCGGCCGGGCGAGCCGGGCGACCGAGGCGCCCGGGAGCCGCTCGACGACCTTGGCGTGCTGGAGCGAGGCCGTCGCACCCACGTAGATGAAGGTCGCGACCAGCGCCGTGAACACGACGGTCGACAGGCTCAGGGAGCTGACGCCGAGCGCGGGCAGGACGCCCAGCAGCAGGACGGGGACGACGACGACCGCCACGATGCGCCCGGACCAGGCGGCGGCGCGGGTCGACCGGTGCGGGTCGCCGGTGACCTTCCAGACCAGCGCGCGCAGGACGCGCCCGCCGTCGAGCGGCAGCCCGGGAAGCAGGTTGAACGCTGCGACCAGCCCGTTGGAGACGGCCACGATCGTCGTCAGCAGGAACGGCAGGCTGCCCTCGTCGAACAGCCCCCGGCCGGCCCAGCCGATGCCGGCCAGCAGCAGCGAGACCATCGGCCCGATGACGGCCACGGAGTACTCCCGCGCCGGGGTCTGCGGGGGCTCGGTGATCTCGGTGAGCCCGGCCAGGAACGTCACGGTGATGCTGCGCACCGGCAGGCCGAAGGCGCGCGCGACGACGCAGTGCCCGATCTCGTGCAGCAGCACGCTGACGAGGAGCAGGACGGCGAACGCGACGGCACCGGTGTAGCCGCGACCGGTCCCGTACTCCTGCGCCAGGGACGGTCCGAAGCTCGCCACGACGAAGGCGGCGAACAGCAACCACGACGGCGAGACCAGGACGGGTACGCCGAGCACGCGCCCGACCCGGAACCCGCTCGGTCCGGTCGCAGGGGCCGGGGTGGTCACGTGCTCGAACCTACGTCGTCACCGGCAGGACGGCCGACCAGGCGACGCGCATGCCGACCCGCTCCACGTGCCTCAGCTCGAGCCCGGCGGACGTGGCGACCCGCTGTGCGGCGGCCGCGTCGGCGGCCACCGCGACGAGCCGTCCGCCCGGTGCCAGCTGCGACAGGGCGGTCGGCACCTCGTACGCCGCTCCCGCGACCACCACCCGCGCGTCCGACTCGACGAGCTCGTCGGTCTCGGACGCCGCCAGCAGGGCCCTGCGGACGATCGGGCCGGCCCCGACCGCGGCGACGCGGTCCCCCGTGCGGGCGCCCGCGAGCGCCGACAGCACAGCCGCCAGCACGGGGTCGTCCACGTCCGCCCACCTCCTCTGCGACCATCCTGCCGTGCGCTGGTGCAGCTTCACGTCGTCGTCGGGCAGCGGCGCGCCCCGGCTCGGCGCTGTGAGCCCTGCTGATGGACGGGTCCTCGACGTCGCGGTGTGGTCGCGTTCGCGCGACGCGGAGTCCCCCGCGGACCTGGTCGACCTGGTCGAGGCGTCGCCCGGGACGCAGGAGCGCGTCACCGACCTGGTCCGCTCAGCACCCGAGGACGGCCCTGGCTGGATCCGCCCCGAGGAGGTGCGGCTGCTGGCGCCCGTGCGAGCGCCGAACTCGTTGCGGGACTTCCTGGCCTTCCGCAGCCACGTCGAGCGCGGCGCCGCCCGTCGCGGCGGCGAGGTGCCGGAGGCGTGGGACCGGATCCCGGTGTTCTACAAGGGGAACCGCCGCTCGATCGTCGGTCCCGGGGAGCTCGTCCCGTGGCCGTCCTACACCGCGAAGATGGACTACGAGTGCGAGGTCGCGGCAGTCCTGGGCCGGGGTGGCAGGGACGTGCCGGCCGACGAGGCGGTTTCGTACGTCTTCGGCTGGACGATCATGAACGACTGGTCGGCGCGCGACGTGCAGAAGGACGAGATGTCCTGCTGGCTCGGCCCGGCGAAGGCCAAGGACTTCGCCACCACACTCGGACCCTGGCTGGTCACACCGGACGAGTGGTCGCCCGAGGACCCGCACGCGATGGAGGTCGTCGTGGACGGCGAGACCTGGTCGCTGGGCTCGACGGCCGGCCGGCGCTGGACGTTCGCGGAGATGGTGGCCTGGGCGTCGCGGGACGAGGACCTGTACGCCACGGATGTCCTCGGCTCGGGGACGTTCGGCGGGGGTTGCGGCCTGGACCTGGACCGGTGGCTGCCCGAGGACTGCACGGTCACGCTGCGGGTGGACGGGCTCGGCGAGCTCACCAACCGCGTGGCGCGCTCAGTCCAGCAGCCCTAGGCCGCGCGCCCACGACGTCGTGTAGGCCGGGTCCTCGCACGCCTTCGCCTCGTCCGCGACCTGCAGCGGGTTGCGGCACTCGATCATCACCGCCACCTCGCTGGTGCCCTCCAGCGCCGAGGCCGCCTCAGCAGCGCCGGGCTGCGGCCCGTGCTGGATGCCCGCCGGGTGGAGCGTGAGCCAGCCCTGGCCGATCCCCTTGCGGCTGAAGAAGTCGCCGCGGCTGTAGAAGATGACCTCGTCGTTGTCGACGTTCGCGTGGAAGAACGGCACCCGCAGCGCCTCCGGGTCGGTCTCGAACGGCCGGGGCACGAACGTGGCGATGTCGAACTCCCCGCAGCGGAACGTCGTGTGCACGCTCGGCGGCAGGTGGTAGCCGGGAGCGGTGACGGGGCGGATATCAGTCGTCGAGAGCCGGTACGGGCAGAGGTCGCCCGCCCAGCCGACCGCGTTGAACGGGTTGTGGGGATAGCGGAAGGTCGTCCACTCGCCGCGGCGCCGCACCCGAAGGCGCCACCGCGCGTCGGCGTCAGCAGCCCAGTCCGCCGGCGGCTCGGCGTACGGCTCCGGCGTCCCCAGCACCCGCGGGTCGATGACCGCGTGCCGGCCCATCAGGCCGAAGTCCGGCAGCGTCACCGGCGCGACCGACTCGACGACGTACAGGAAGCACGGCTCGTTCGGTACGACGCGGTGCGCGGTACCGCGCGGCAGCACCAGGTAGTCCTGGGCGGCGAAGTCCAGCGGGCCGTAGTCGGTCTGCAGGACGCCGCTGCCCTGGTGCACGTAGACGACCTCGTCGGCGTCCCCGTTGCGGTACGCGAACGGCATCGGCGCCGTCAGCCGGCTGACCCAGACCCGGAGGTCGTCGTTCGACAGGACGAGCGTGCGCCAGCCCTCGGGGTCCTCGGCGTCGGCGGGGGTGAGGCGGTTGAGGTCGAACGCGACCGGTCGCAGCGGGCCGTCGACGTCGACCCAGGCGGTCGGCGGGCCGCTGCGGTACAGGTGGCTGACGGGGCCGGCGAAGGCGTCCCGCCCGTGCTCCTCCTCGACCAGCCCGGCCGGGATGCCGACGTGCGTCTGGCGAGCGGTGCGGCCCTTGACGTGTGCCATGAGCGGGACCGTACGCCGCGACAGCGCCGCACGGGAGGCCCGTGCGGCGCTGTCGGACGTGCGGGGGCTGAGGTCTAGCGGCGGGTCCGTCGGGGGTTCGCCAGCATGCGGCGCACCGTCTCGACCGTCTCCCGCACCGAGTCCTGGGCGTGCTCCTGTGCGTGGTCCTGCGCTGCCATGTCCATCTCCTCCGTCGGTCGTGCACGTGCTGCGGGACCGGCGGCGCGGTGCCCTCGTCGTGAAGGCGGCGTGTCGCTCCGCCCGCCACGGCCTGTCTCTGTGTCCCTGTCCACACAAGCGCGTCGGACACCGTTCTTGTCGCATGCCGGACGTAGCGTTCCTCACATGTCAGCAGCACCCGTCGGACCCGACGTGACGACCGAGCTCCCCGTCCTCGGCTCGCTGTCCCCCTCGCGCGCCGGTGACTTCATGACGTGCCCGCTGCTGTTCCGCTTCCGGACGATCGACCGCCTGCCGCAGGCGCCGTCGTCCGCCGCGACCCGCGGCACCGTCGTGCACGCCGTCCTCGAACGGCTCTACGACCTGCCCGCCGCCCAGCGCACGCTCGACGCCGCGACGGCGTTACTCGAGCCGGAGTGGGACCGGCTGCGGGCTCAGGAGCCAGCGGTCGACGACCTGTTCGCCGACGACGCGGAGCTGACGGCCTGGCTCACGAGCGCCCGTGATCTGCTCGCGGGCTACTTCTCGCTCGAGGACCCGACCCGGCTCGAGCCCGCCGAGCGCGAGCGACTGGTCGAGGTCGTCCTGCCCGGCGGCCTGCGCCTGCGCGGCATCGTGGACCGGCTGGACCGCGCACCGTCGGGTGACCTTCGAGTCGTGGACTACAAGTCGGGCCGCTCGCCCGGCGAGATGTTCGAGGGCAAAGCGCTGTTCCAGATGAAGTTCTACGCGCTGGTCCTGTGGCGTACGACCGGCACGGTCCCCCGGCTGCTGCAGCTGATGTACCTCGGTGACCGCGAGATCCTGCGCTACTCCCCCGACGAGGCCGACCTGCTGGCCACCGAGCGCAAGCTGCTCGTGCTGTGGGAGGCGATCGAACGGGCGACCCAGCTGCGCGAGTTCCAGCCCCGGCCGTCCAAGCTGTGCGGCTGGTGCGACCACCAGGCGCTGTGCCCCTCGTTCGGTGGCACGCCCCCGCCGTTCCCCGAGGTCGTCCCCGGCCCTGACGTGCCGCTCCCCCACCAGCGCGCTGCGGTCCTGGCCGCCGCCGAGCGGGCCGCCGAGCACTGACCGCCCGTCCCTGAGACGCATCGCGTCCAGGTCCAGGGAGAGGGTCGCCTCAGGGCTCGGCAGCCCGCTCCACCGCGGCCGTGCTCGCCGCGGTGGAGGAGCGGCACGTCCGGGCCGGG
>JBKJQM010000055.1:0-4584 GCA_046594005.1 Mycobacteriales bacterium | reverse complement strand
GACGTTGTCGTTCTGCAGCACCCAGGCGACCGAGAGCTGGGCCATGGTCAGGCCGCAGTCCTCGGCGATCGGCTTCAGGTCCTGCACCGCGGAGAGGACGTCGTCCTGCATCCAGCGCGAGATCATGTCGGACCCGCCCTTGGCGTCGGTGGCGCGCGAGCCCTCGGGCGGCGCCTGGCCGGGGAGGTACTTGCCGGTGAGCACGCCCTGCGCGATGGGCGACCACACGATCTGCCCGATGCCCTCCTGCTCGCACAGCGGCACCACGTCGGACTCGATGACGCGCCAGAGCATCGAGTACTGCGGCTGCGACGACACGATGCGGTCGAAGCCCATCTCGCCGGCGATCTTCAGCGCGGCCTCGATCTCGGAGGCCTTCCACTCGGAGACCCCGATGTAGTGGACCTTGCCCGCGCGCACCAGGTCGTCGAACGCGCGCAGCGTCTCCTCGAGCGGCGTCTCGTTGTCGAAGCGGTGCGCCTGGTAGAGGTCGACGTAGTCGGTCTGCAGCCGCTTCAACGAGGCGTTGCAGCTCTCCAGGATGTGCTTGCGGGACAGGCCCCGGTCGTTCGGGCCGGGACCTGTCGGCCAGTACACCTTGGTGAACAGCTCGATGGACTCGCGGCGCACGCCCTTGAGCGCCTCCCCGAGGACCGTCTCGGCCCGGGTCCCCGCGTAGACGTCGGCGGTGTCGAAGGTCGTGATGCCGACCTCGAGCGCCTCCTGCACGCACGCGGTGGCCTGGTCGGCCTCCACCTGCGAGCCGTGCGTCAGCCAGTTGCCGTAGCTGATCTCCGAGACCTTCAGACCGCTGCGCCCGAGGCGCCGGAACTCCATGCGCCGAAGGTACTTACTGGTAGGAGACCAGCTCCGGCCGGGGCCTGATCGCCATGACGTCCGCGGCGTCCTGGAGGTCGACGTCCTCGTCGAGGAACAGCTTGTAGCCGTTGTGCACCCGCCCGCCGGGCAGCAGCCCGTCCTTGCTGGACAGCAGGTCGTAGGTCTCGCGCTTGCTGTGCCGCGGCCCGAAGCCGTCGACGTGGAACACGGTCGCGAGGCCGAAGCGGCCGACGACCCGCTCCCGGTCCGGGACCATGAACGCCCTGAACTGGTGGACGAGGAACAGCTTCTCCGGCAGCCGCCGGCTGCCGACGATGCCCGAGACGTACGCCGAGACCGCGTTGATGGTCGCCGCGTCCATCGCGCCGATCTGCCGGCCCGGACGCTGACCCGGCTGCAGCACCCACTCCGGGTCGAGGGCCACCCCGACCTCCGGCTCCCGCAAGAACCGCTCGTAGTGCTTCACCTGCTCCAGGACGTCGGCCCGTCCGGGCTGGAAGTCCAGCACCAGCAGTATCTTCGCCTTGCGCGCGGCCTCGAGGTAGCGCTGGACCTCGGCGTCCGGCAGACCCACCGAGTAGCGGCCGTCGGGGCCAGGCGTCCGCTGCGCCACAGTGGTGATCAGCTCGAACGCGGGCAGCACCGGCCGCCCGGACGCCTTCCGCCACTGCACGGCGCCCGCCTCGAGCCGACGCGCGGCCTCGTCGGGGGGCACCTCGCCGAGCAGTCCGAGGGCGCCGGTACGCGCCGTGCCGTACGCCATGACGACCAGGTGCCGCGGGAAGATCGCGTGCCCGCCGCGCGGGAGGTACGGCACCGCCGGAGGGGCTGCAGAGGCGGCGGCAGTGGGGGAGGGGGAGGCACTGGGGCCGGCTTTCGGCGGCTGGCCTGCGGCGACCGGCTGGGTCGCGCAGGCCGCCGTGAGGGAGGCGGCGGCCAGCAGCAGGGCGTACCGGTGCACGGGCGGACGCTATCGGCGCCGCTCAGGCTGCGGCGCGTCGCCCCGGGGCGACGCGGGCGGCCGGCACCCGCCAGCGGCGGAAGACGGTCGACCGCAGCAGCCCGTACGCCAGGTGGCCGCGCAGCGTCTTCTCGCCGGGGTGCTCCGCCCGGATGCGCGTGCGGAGGGCGACGGCCAGGCTGATCACGTCGGCGAACAGCAGCAGCACGCCCACCAGCCAGACGAGCAGCGCGATGTCGAGCACCCGCCGCTGGCCGGAGACCTGGGCGAGCACCAGCAGCAGTGCGAGCGGGAGCATGAGGACGCCGGCGTTGCGCCGGGCGTCGACGACGTCGCGGACGAGCTGGCGCACCGGCCCGGCGTCGCGCGGGAGCAGCTGGCTGCCCTCGCGCACCCGGGTGCGCGCGGCCTTGGCCTCGTCCTTGGCGCGCTGCGCGGCCTCCTTGCGGTTGGCCGGTGGCGGCGCGACAGGACCACCGCGCCGGCCCTGCGCCTCGTTGCGCTTGGGGGTCGGCCTGCCCTTCGGAGCCGAGCCCTTGGGTGCCGTCGGTGAGCTCACCGGCTCAGCCTAGGTCTGAGGCAGCGCCAGCATCCTGTCGAGCGCGGTCTTGGCGTGGCGGGCCGTCTCGGGCTCGACGGTTATCTGGTTGACGACGTCGCCCTTCACCAGCGACTCCAGCGTCCACACCAGGTGCGGCAGGTCGATGCGGTTCATGGTCGAGCAGAAGCAGACGGTCTTGTCGAGGAAGACGACCGTCTTGTCCGGGTGGTCCTTCGCGAGCCGGCGCACCAGGTTGAGCTCGGTGCCGATGGCCCAGGCGCTGCCGGCAGGGGCGGCCGCCACCGTGCGGAGGATGAACTCGGTGGAGCCGACGAGGTCGGCAGCCTCGGCGACCTCGTGGCGGCACTCCGGGTGGACCAGCACCGTGACCCCGGGCACCCGCTCTCGCACGTCGTGCACCGACTGCGTTGTGAAGCGCCCGTGCACCGAGCAGTGGCCCTTCCACAGGATCATGGTCGCCGCCTGCAGCTGCTCGACGGTCAGGCCGCCGTTCGGCTTGTGCGGGTCGTAGAGGACGCAGTCCTCGAGCGACAGGCCCATCTCGCGGACGGCGGTGTTGCGGCCGAGGTGCTGGTCCGGGAGGAACAGGACCTTGCGCGGGGAGGAGGGACTGCCCTGCTCGAAGGCCCAGGCCAGCGCCCGCTTCGCGTTCGAGGAGGTGCAGATGGTGCCGCCGTGCCTGCCGGTGAAGCCCTTGATCGCGGCGCTGGAGTTCATGTAGCTGACCGGCACCGTGTCGGCCGCGACGCCGGCGGCCTGGAGGACGTCCCAGCACTCCTCGACCTGGTCGAACGTCGCCATGTCGGCCATCGAGCAGCCGGCGGCGAGGTCGGGGAGCAGCACCTTCTGGTGGGCGCCGGTGAGGATGTCTGCCGACTCGGCCATGAAGTGGACGCCGGCGAAGACGATGAACTCCGCCTCGGGCCGCGAGGCCGCCTCCTGCGCCAGCTTGAAGCTGTCGCCGGTCACGTCGGCGAACTCGATGACCTCGTCGCGCTGGTAGTGGTGGCCGAGCACGAAGACGCGGTCGCCGAGCGCCGCCTTCGCGGCGCGGGCGCGAGCGACGAGCGTGGGGTCGGACGCGGCCGGCAGGTCCCCGGGGCAGTCCACGCCGCGCTCGGAGGACGGGTCGCTCTGCCGGCCGAGCAGCAGCAGGGCGAGCGGCGTCCGCTCGACGCCCGGCATCAGGTCCAGGTCGGGGGTGGTGGTCACGGGCGCTCCTCGTCCAGCCGGATGAGTCCGGTGCGGCAGGGATAGTGTCGCACAGACGACAACCACCGGCCCGCTCCCGTGCTTCCCGCGGTGGGAGGGTCGCCCCGTGCGCGTGCTGATCGCCCCCGACGGTTTCGGTGGCACTCTGAGCCCGGCGGCCGCCGCGCGCGCGATGGCCGCCGGCTGGTCGGCCGCTGCCCGGCACGACGTGGTCGACCTCGCGCCGCTGTCCGACGGGGGGCCGGGCTTCGTCGACGTCCTGGCCACTGCGCTGCCCGCCTCGGTCCGGCACGTCATGACGGTGGAGGACCCGCTCGCGCGCCCGGTCGAGGCGGCGTTCCTGCTGGACGGCCCGACGGCGTACGTCGAGTCCGCCGCGGCGTGCGGCCTGCACCTGCTGGCGCCGGACGAGCGTGACCCGAGGCGGACGACGACGTACGGCGTCGGCCAGCTCGTGCGCGCCGCCCTCGACGCCGGTGCGACCCGCGTGGTCCTCGGCCTGGGGGGAAGCGCCACGAACGACGGCGGCGCCGGGATGCTCGCCGCGCTCGGTCTCGGCCGGTACGACGCGGCAGGGACGCGGCTCGAGCCCGGCGGCGCGGCGCTGCGACAGCTGGACCACCTGACGGGGGCACCCGACCCGAGGCTGGCCGCCGTCCAGCTCGTCGCGGCCACCGACGTGGACAGCCCGCTGCTGGGGCTGTTCGGCGCGTCGGCGGTCTTCGGGCCGCAGAAGGGCGCGAGCCGCGAGGACGTCGCCGTGCTCGACACGGCCCTGAGCCGCTGGGCCGACGTGCTCGAGGCCCACCTCGAAGTCACGGTGCGGGACCTGCCCGGGGCCGGGGCCGCGGGAGGCCTCGGGGCGGCGCTGCTCGCCCTCGGCGCGGTCCGCTCGCCCGGCATCGCCCTGGTCGAGGCGGCAGTGGGGCTGGACGCCCGGGTCGCGCAGGCCGACCTGGTGCTGACGGGGGAGGGGGCCTTCGACGTCACGTCGCTGTCCGGCAAGGTC
>JBKJQM010000087.1:0-5236 GCA_046594005.1 Mycobacteriales bacterium | reverse complement strand
CTGCACCCGGGCGAGTTCGTCCTCGGCTCCACGCTGGAGGTCATCTCCCTCGGTGACGACCTCGCGAGTCGCCTGGAGGGCAAGGCCCTCGCCCTCGACACCGAGGTGCCGACTCCGTGGGGCTGGACCCAGATGCAGTACCTCGAGGTCGGCGACGAGGGCTTCGACGCCGACGGGCGGCCGACCCAGGTGGTGGCCGCTACTGACGTGATGACCGACCGTCCCTGCTACGAGGTCCTGCTCTCGGACGGCAGCCAGTTCATCGCCGACGCCCAGCACCAGTGGGTCACGCTGACCAAGGCAGAGCGCGTACGGCGGCGCGCAGGCGTGGTGGAGCCCTCCACGCGGACGACGGAGGAACTCGCGGCGACCCTGCGCGTCGGTACGGAGTGGAACCACCACATCCCGGTGGCCGGGGCGGCGCAGTACGTGCCCTACGACGACCTGCCCATCGACCCCTATGTGCTTGGGGTCTGGTTGGGGGACGGCACGACCAAAAAGGCCGAGATCACGACCGCGGACTCCCAGGTCATCGAGGAGATCATGCGTGCGGGCTACCCGGCGCATCGCACGACGGCGCGTTATGGCTGGCGGATCGGCCTGGGACGGGAGGACCGGACGCGGGACGCGGCGGGCCGCTATGCCGCAGACCAGGGGCTCCAGTCCGTCCTCAAGCTCAACGGGCTCATCGGGGACAAGCACGTGCCCGATGCCTATCTCGTGGCCGGCTTCGAGCAGCGCCTGGCGTTGTTGCAGGGGCTGATGGACAGCGACGGCTACACCGACTCGATCGGACGCTGCGAGTTCGTGAGCACG
Organism: Mycobacteriales bacterium; assembly: GCA_046594005.1. Taxonomy (GTDB): domain Bacteria; phylum Actinomycetota; class Actinomycetes; order Mycobacteriales; family SCTD01; genus SCTD01. The sequence continues at coordinate 4,420 of JBKJQM010000087.1, read as the reverse complement.
TTGGAGCACCTGGCCGACTCGGTGGTCGAACTGGCCGCCAGCCTGGGTCTGCGTCCTGTGAAGCGCAAGAAGCGCGTCACGCTCGACGGCATCGAGCAGGCCCCGGCTTACCAGGTGAAGTTCACCCCGCACCTGCCGGTCTTCCGGCTGGAGCGCAAGCTCGCCAGGCTTGCGCCCAAGCTGCGGCAGAGCCGCTTCCGCGCCGTCGTCGCCGTCCGGCCCGTGCCGTCCGTGCCCGTGCGCTGCATCCAGGTCGCTGCCCCGAGCGGCACGTTCCTCGTGGGTCGCACCTACGTGCCGACGCACAACAGCTCACTCGGCCGGTTGGGCCTGCTGACGCACTCGACCGCCGGCTTCATCGACCCGGGGTTCAGCGGCCACGTGACCCTGGAGCTGTCCAACGTGGCGAACCTGCCGATCAAGCTCTACCCCGGCATGAAGATCGGCCAGATCTGCGTGCTGCCGCTCAGCTCGCCGTCGGAGCACCCGTACGGCTCGGCGGTCTACGGGTCGCGCTACCAGGGCCAGCGCGGGCCGACGCCGTCGCGGTCCTGGCAGCGGTTCTCCCGGACGCCGACCGACTAGTCGCCGACGACCCGCCCCCAACGTGGGGACGGGTCGTCGAACGGGCGGCGGTCAGGCCACCGAAGGGCCTACTTCTTGCCGCGCGGCTTCGGGCTGGGGCTCGCGGCCGCGGGAGTGGTCGCGGTGACCGTGGGGCTGGGGCTGGCGGATCCGGTGCTGGTGGCGGTGACCGTGGAGCCGTGCCCGGAGGCGAACAGGCCGTCGCCACCGGTCTGGCGCGCGATCGTCGCGTCGGCACCACGGTTGTTGCGGCCACCGGCAGCGCAGATGGCGTCGCAGCCGTCGGCGTACGCGATCAGGACGTGCCCGGTCTCGTCGACGGTGCTGCCCATGAAGTCGAGCAGGTTGCGGCAGACGCTGCTGCCACCGGCCAGCCAGATGCAGCCCTTCTGGACCGGGTCGGACGACGCCTTGACGGTCTGCCAGCTGGCGCCGCCGTCGTACGTGGTCGCGGTGTAGAGGTCCCAGGTTCCGGTGAAGCTGTCGGCCTGGTCGTCCCCGCCGGTCGTCGTGCCGAGGAAGGCGAAGGTCGCGCGGTCCGCGTCGCCCGCGACGACGCGGGGGAACTGGACGTTCCTGATGCCCAGCGCTCCGCTCACGTCCGGGTTGAACGACGAGAAGGTCGCGCCGCGGTCGTGGCTCACAGCGATGCCCGGGGTCGTGTCCTTGCCCGCGGCCTGCTGCATGCCCAGGTACATCGTGCCGTCCGCGCCGATCCCGACGGCCGGGTCGGACTCAGCCTGGGTGGCGCTGCCGGGGACGGTGCGCACCGTCCAGGTCAGGCCGTTGTCCTTCGAGACCGACACGCCCTGCTTGCCGCCGCAGTCCGCGTTCGGGACGTACGCGGTGCCGTCCGGCGCGACCTGGATGTGGCCGTGCAGCCCGCTGCACTGGAGCGCGGTGTAGATCGGGACACCGGGGCCGAACGTGAGGCCGCCGTTGTTCGAGGACGCGCACTGCGCGGCCGCGACGGCCTGCGCGCAGTAGTAGGTGATGTCCGTGTAGCCGACGCCCAGCCCGGTCACGCCGGGCGCGAAGGCGCCGCCGCCGACCGTCTGGTGGTCCGCCGCCGCACCGGCGCCGCAGCCGACCGGGTTCTGGGTCCAGCTGGCGCCGTCGTCGTCGGTGAAGGCGACGAGCGAGCAGGCGCCGTAGAGCTGGCTGACGAAGGTGCGGTTGGTGTTGTGGTCGGTGAACAGGATCGGGTCCAGGCTCGTGATCGACGTGAGCATCGAGCTCACGTCCGACCAGTGCGCGCCCGCGGCGTCGAAGCCGACCTTGTAGGTCGCGAGGCCCGACTGGTACATCGCGTTGCCGGTCGCCCAGTCGGCGCCGATGGACGGCTCACCGGAGTCGTTCGAGCCGGCGAGGCCGGTGGGAGCGTGGTAGGTCGTGTAGGCGGGCGTCACCGCGGCACTGGCCGGCAGGACCATTCCCCCGGCCGTGGCGAGGGCGGCGGCAAGAGCTGCCACGGAGAGCTGGCGGACGAAGGACAGGCGCATGGTTCTCCCTGGGGGAGGGGCGGGGGCCTGTCCTACTTCGACAGGCTTTGCCGCACTCCTGCCCATTCGACCGGAACGGATGCTGCAGTCGGATCAGCGCAGTGGCGCATCCGGCTCATCCGGCCCTCAGGTCCGGCTGCCGTCGCTCGTGGCACCGTCCTCGGCGCGCCGTTCCCGCCGCCGGCGGATCACGAGGAACAGGACCACGGCGACGAGCAGACCGAGCGCGACCTCGTTCGCCACGTGCTCGATCCGCCGGTACTGACTGCCGGCGAGGTAGCCCAGGACCGCGAACCCGGTGGCCCAGGTGAGGCCCCCGAGCACGTTCCAGGGGAGGAAGGTCCGGTACGGCATGCCGCTCATCCCGGCGAACCCCGGGACCAGGGCCCGGAGGGCGGCGGTGAAGCGCCCGATAAAGACGGCCTTGCCGCCGAGGCGCTCGATCGTCTCCTCGGTGCGCCGGACGTGGGCGGGCTTGAGCAGCCAGTCGGGCAGCGCGCCGAGCAGCCGCCGGCCGTAGCGGTCGCCGACGGCGTACCCGATCGAGTCACCGAGCACGGCGCCGCTGATGCCGGCCACGAGCACGGCCCAGAGCGGCAGCCGGCCCTGGTTGGCGAGCACGCCGCCGAGGATGACGCCGATCTCCCCGGGGACGACGACGCCGACGAACGCGGACGCCTCCAGGGCCGGCAGCAGGAACACCAGCACCAGGGCGAGGGCGGGCGGCAGCCGCAGGATGCCCTCGAACAGGTGGCTCATCCGCGCTCGACCTGGCGCTGCCTCGCTGTCCGGGTCACCCCCGCAGCGTAGGTCGGCCGGGCACCGGCGCCACCCGGTGGCCGTGCCGGACGAGAGATGGAGCGGGCGACGGGAATCGAACCCGCGTTCTCAGCTTGGGAAGCTGATGTTCTGCCGCTGAACTACGCCCGCAGCGGTACCCGTCGACTCTACAAGCCCGCATCCGACGGCGGCCGCTCTCCCGACTCGGGAGGACGGCCGCTGCGGCGTCGTACGGGTCAGGCGACCGGCGGCTCGTGCCCGCCCGGGCCCTGGCCCTCGCTGTCGCCACCGGGCGCGTCACCCGGCGTGCCGGTGCTGTGCTCGGGACCGCTGCCGGCGGTCGCGCCGGCGACCGGGTCGACCGTGCCTGCGGGCTCGCCGGAGGTCGGCACCTCGCGCAGCGTCTCCCCGGACGAGGCGGGGTCCTTGACGGTGCCCTCGCCGGTGATGCCGTCGGTCTGCGCGAGCTGGCCCTGGTCGGCGCCGGCCGTGGCGTCCGGGGTCGCTGCGACCGGGCCGGGAGCCTCCGTGGCGGCGTCGGCCAGAGGGGAGGCCCCCACCAGGACGGGTTCGCGAGCCACCAGCGAGCGGGCCAGGATCTGCGACACGTCCAGGACCTGGACGCCCGCCTTGGCGGTGCCCTCCTGCTGCTTGGCCGTGACGGCGTCGCTGAGCATCACGATGCAGAACGGGCAGGCGGTGGAGATCAGGTCGGCGTCGGTGGTCAGCGCCTCGTCGGTGCGCTCGACGTTGATCCGCTTGCCGATCTTCTCCTCCATCCACATGCGGGCACCGCCGGCACCGCAGCAGAAGCCGCGCTCCTTGCAGCGCTGCATCTCGGCGGTCTGCAAGCCCGGGATCGCGTTGAGGATCTCGCGGGGCGGGGTGTAGACCCGGTTGTGACGACCGAGGTAGCACGGGTCGTGGTAGGTCACCTTCTCGTCGACCGGGGTGACCGGGACGAGGTGGCCGTCCTCGACGAGCTTGCCGAGCAGCTGCGTGTGGTGGACGACCTCGTAGTGGCCGCCGAGCTGCGGGTACTCGTTGGCGAGCGTGTTGAAGCAGTGCGGGCAGGTCGCGACGATCTTGACGTGGTTCTCGCGGGTCGCGCCGACCTCGTTGAGCATCTCGACGTTCTGCTGGCCGAGCATCTGGAAGACGAACTCGTTGCCGAGGCGGCGGGCCGGGTCACCGGTGCAGGCCTCGTTGCCGCCGAGGATCGCGAACTCGACGCCCGCGGTGTGCAGCAGCTCGGCGAACGCGCGGGTGACCTTCTTGGCCCGGTCCTCCAGGCCACCGGCGCAGCCGACCCAGAACAGGTACTCGACCTCGTCGGGCAGCGTGTCCTCGACGATGCGGACCTCGAAGGACAGCCCCTCGGTCCACTCGGTGCGGGTGGAGTTGTTCAGCCCCCAGGGGTTGCCCTTGTTCTCGAGGTTGCGCAGCATCACGCCGGCCTCGCTGGGGAACGCGCTCTCGATCAGCACCTGGTAGCGGCGCATGTCCAGGATGTGGTCGACGTGCTCGATGTCGACCGGGCACTGCTCGACGCA